>CAXFFS010000073.1:0-6614 GCA_964002385.1 uncultured Gammaproteobacteria bacterium
TGTCTTTGATAAACCAGCCCAAAGCCCTAGTTATTATTAAGGTGTCTATGGAAAAATAGAATAGGCAGTAACCAGTCATCATTAATAGCCATGGAATCCAGTTTACCGCTGCAAAAACAACTAACATGTATTCGATCAACGTCATGCCTTCTCTTAAGGCAGCTCCATTTAATCGGGTATAGATATAGTAAAAACACGCTATAGCTATCCCAAATAACAAGATCTTTCCGATCCTACTAGACTTTTTAGGATTTACTTCTGGACTTTCAGATGTGCTCAATCTATTTCTCTAATTAGGGAGGTTGAAGTCTTCCCAGACCTATAGGTTTTGGGGTACATTAGAAGATCATGTTTAATTGGTCAACAGTTCTTCCTCAGCCAAATAATAGCTATTCAGGCTCTAAGGTTTCTCTTTATTATCTAGTGCTATTATCTTGTATGTTTACTTTTCGTGGTGTGGTTCATTATTTTGCTCCTGATGGGGGCTCGGGAATTATTGCAGGCTTGCCTTTAGAAACTTACCCAAAAGGAGCTGTCCAAAGCATCATTACAGGTTTTGGTGTTTATGGGAAATACCATTTGATTCAAGCAGTATTGGCTTGGTTGATCGTTTTTAGATGGAGAACTTTGATACCAATTTTTCTTTTGGTTGTAGGGATAGATCAGCTTTTGGGAATTATTCTTATAACTGTGAAGCCATTACCTGTCATACCACCTGGGCAAATAAGTGTTTATCTGTTATTTCCTATTACTTTGGTAGCCTTTTTATTATCTATCCGACAAGCCAAGTGATCCTCAATCAAGAACAACTTTCTTTTTTTAAAGTCAATGGATACATAATACTTCCAAAGATTCTTGACCCTGACCTTTGTGAGAAAGCACGTGATTTACTTTGGTCATCTTTGCCCAAAGAAACGAATATTAAGAGAGAAGACTCTTCGACTCATGTAGGCCCATTTATTGAAAATGATTTGGAAGAAGATGTAACAAATCTTCGGCATGGATATAAGTGGCAACTTAGATCAATAGGGACTGATCAGTTAATGATTGATCTTGTCTATTCAGAGGCCTTACAACAAATAGCAGAAGAACTTTTAGGCAAAGATACTTTAGTTAAACCGAAGGTAGGAGGGAAAACCATGGGTCAACATGGAGCAGCTTGGCCAGGTGGCCCTGTTGATCCAGCTTTGGATAATGAAGGGGCTAGGGGTATCTACGCAACTCTCCCGTATGGGGACAAAGAAAAAGAACCTGACTTTTGTCATAGTGATGGGCATCCTTTTAACTTAAGTCTGGTTGGATTAATCGATGATGTACTTCCCAATGGAGGAGCTTTCAAGGTTTGGCCAGGTTCACATAAAAGACTTTATCCAACATTTCAAATGCAATATGACCAACCGAGAATTGCTTATTACGAGCACTTGCCATCTTATAAAGGAATTATTCAGTCAGAGGCCTATGAAGAGGAAATTAAAAAGGTGATGGAAGATACCAAACCTGTTGATTGTTGCGGCTCAGAAGGAGATGTGGTCCTCTGGCATCATCGATTAGCACATATGGCAGGCCACAACTATTCCAACAAAATGAGACTTGCAGTTCTGGGAGACTTTATAAAAAAAGACTTAGATGAAAATAGGGCCAAACCACCCCAAGACAACATGTGGCAAGATTGGTCTGAAGATTTGAATACTGCACCAGAGACATATTCTGATGAAATGGCGAGATCTCAAAAGTTGATAGATTAAATAATTACAGATAAATTAAAGAAAATTAATTTTCAAATTTACCATGAAAGTACCAATAGAGTTTACCGAGGAGTACGTAGAAGAAAATTCTCCTGACGACCAACAGATTTATAGAGACTTCCTAAGTTCTGGTGAACCTTTCCGTTCTATTTTCAAGAATAACCCCTGGTTAATGCCACCGGATATTAAAAAACCACTTGAATGGGGTACAGGTATGTATTGGGATACCACCGTTGGCAGGAAACATGATTATTGGAAGGAATTTGATTTACCTAAAGCTACTAAAGACATTAAACAAATGAGAAGGGATATTAAGGAATGGGGTTTTTGTTTAATTGAAGATGCTATGTCAAAGGAACAGTCCGATCGTTTTCTTAATCGGCTACTTGATCAAGCCGAAGGAGAGAGATTAGCAGGCGTTGACCAGCCAACTCCTTCAGGGCAATACATAAATACTTTAATCAATAAAGGAGAGGTCTTTGCTCAATGTATCGAACAAAATACTGAAGCAGTACAAGCAGGTCCTGTTATTGAACAAATCATGGACGAAACTCTGGGCAAGGGTTGGATATGTCACAGCTTTCTTTCTAATGGATCTGACCCTGGCGGGTATCCACAAGGTTTACATATTGATCAAGGACCCTTACTTCCTTGGGTAACCGAAGAAGCACCCGCTTTGTTTAATACGATGTACATTCCGCAAGATATAAATGAAAAAAATGGTGGGACTCTAGTTATACCAGGCAGTCATAGGATACTTATTGAAGCAGGGAGTGGTGGAAAGGTAGGTAAACTTCCTCCAGCGATTAATTTAGAGGCAAAGGCGGGAACCATAATGCTTTTTGATGGAAGAATGTTGCATGGCACGGGTGTTAATAGAACGGATAAACAAAGGTTTGTAGCTACCATGAGTAATGTAAAAGCATGGACTCGAACCCAAGAAAATTGGGTAATTTCAGTTGCACCGGATGTTTTAGAAAAGGCCAGTCCAAAACTATTACACAGAATTGGTCTACAAGCTTTGACGTATGGCGCAACCATTGAAGGATTTGGTTTAGGTGCTCCTGGCAGAGTAGGAGATCAATGGGGAAGCATTAAGCAATTTAGGACCGCCTACGATAAGGGAGAGTATGAAAGGGTAAGAGAATTGTCTGGAAAATCTCCCAAAAAAGAACTGAAGAAGAAATATACTGTCAGGGAAGCAGTAAAAAGAGCCAGAGAGTCAGCTAAAACAAAATAAAATTTTATGAAGAGGGCATTTTAGGCTTAGTTCCTATAATGCCAATTTCTTCAAGTTCATCTATTTCCGTTTGATTCAATTCTAGAATTTCTGTAAGAACTTCTTGATTGTGTTGTCCAAGAGTAGGGGCCGGGGTGTTAATAGGAAGCCTATTTCCATTAACCCTAAAAGGAGCTGAGGGGTTTGGTTGATTGCCGACTACCGCTCGGTCTAGCCATTGCCAAAAATTTCTAGAATTAAGATGCGGGTCATTAAGTAGGGTAGGCATGGTGTGAGTCGATGCTGCAGGTATTTTAGCTTGCTGCAAAACGTACATGAGTCTTTGAGATTCCTTCGAAGAAGTCCATTCGCTGATTGTTTTATCAAGATCTTCAAGTCTAGAGAGTCTATCTTTTAGATTCCCAAAGTCTTTTAAAGGTGCACCAACCAATTTCTGAAAACTCAACCACTGATCTTCATTTAAAACTTGAATAACAATCCACTTGTCTTCTCCCTCGCAAGGATACACTCCATTGGGAGCAAAAAATTTAGACTTATTTCCATTTCTTTCAGGTTCTTTACCATTGGCTGTAAATTCAGTAATACCATGCGCAGCCAATGGAAATAGTGATTCAACTTGTGACAAGTCTATGAATTGTCCCTTGCCTGTCTTTGCCTGGTGTCTTAATGCAACCAAAAGAGCTGAAACTCCATTTAAGCCTGCAACCGCATCCCCATAAGCTATGTGGTGCATCATAGGGGGATCTGATGACACACCATTTACATGAGGTAGTCCGGATGATTGTTCAACTGTAGAGCCATAAGCTCTAAACATTTTCCAAGGTCCAGTTGATCCAAAGGCATGCATGGAAAGTAAAATAATGTCATCCTTTTCCTTTTTAAAGATGTCATAACTGAGGTTTAGTTTTGGCAAAACACTTCCAGAAAAATTTTCCATTACTGCATTAGCCGTTCTAACTAGTCTTAGAAGTAATTCCCTTCCCTTAGGATCAGATAAATCCAAAGTGATATTTCTATTATTACGATTAACTGAATTAAAAGCAGGAGACTTTTCGGCACCATCTTCATCAATCCACTCTTGTGTTGCCTCCCAGCTTCTCCACCAATCAAAGTTTTCACAACTCTCAACTTTGATTACATCTGCGCCCAGGTCAGCTAAGTTCCTTGCAGCTAAAGGTCCTGCCCAACCCATGCTTAAGTCGATAATACGTATACCTTGTAGGGGGCGATTACTTGTCATAAGTAAAATTCTCGGTATGTTCTCCTAATTCGGCAACGTTGCCTCCTAAGGAAGGGGGGGTATCCATTAATCTAAAAGGGACACTAGGAACTGTTAACTTACTCTTATCTGGAAAAATTGCTGATGTGAAGGCTTCTCGTTCTAAAAACTGGTCTACATTTATAAGTTCTTCCATAGTTGGGACTCTTGCCAAAGGTATTTTTTGCTCTTGGGCTTTGTAAAAGAGATCTTTGGAAGAAAAAGTTAATAAACTTTCTTGAATAACAGGCTCTATTGTCTCTATGGCTTGTAATCTTCCTAAAGAAGTTTGGTATTCAGGAACAAAAGCAAATTGCTCCATGTTTAGTAACTTACAAAAGGCATGCCATTGACTGGGGGTTAGAACCGTTAAGCCTATCCATCCTTCTTTACAAGGAAAAACACCTAAAGGGTAAGTAGGAGCAAACCTATTAACACCCAGCCTTCTTCCTTCCAATCCTGTATTGAAAAATGAAACGGCCCCCACCTCAGTTAGACACAGACAAGCTTCAAAGATACTTGTCTCCAACAAAGTAGGGTTTTTATTGTTTCCTAATTCAAGGCCTAAAACTTGCCCTAAACTTCCTGCGAAGGCAGCCATTCCACCTAATATTTGAGCTTGATAACCGGTTGGGATAATAGGCGGTCCTTCAATTGCACCGAGACCGCGAAGCATTCCATTTAAAGCAAAACATTGAGCATCAGTGCCGACGAAGTTTTCGTAATCTCCGTCTTTGCCGTACCAACTAATTTCAGACAAAACGCCTTTAGAGTATGCAGATAGTTCTGAGTTCTCTCCATTGCTTAGAACTAAGTCAGCATTGGAAACCAATTCCTTAATAGACTCTTTTTCGAGCTTGTCTCTAATGATGCTGAGCTTATTTGTATTGAGATAAGCATGCATGGCGCTATCGTTTTTCCCTCTTATAAAGGGAGGAATTTTGCGAGTTTCAAAGCCTGATTCTGGTTCAAGGTTTATGACTTCAGCACCGTAATCAGAAAAAATTTTAGAACAATACTCAGTACTAACAGAACCACTAATATCTACTACACTTAATCCTTCTAATGCCTTAGCCATAATCCCATCTAATCAAATTTATAATCATTTTTCCTTAGTTATCGATATTTGTTAGGTCGTTCTCCATTGTACTTGTCAGAAAATGGTATTAACATTATTCCAAAGTCAGTTTTTAAAGGGGGTTTTTTTATGTTTACTCGAATGGACAAAGGTACTAAAGAGGATTGGGAGCATATTGGTGCTGAACACCTTCCGCATATAGTGGATATGCCAAATAGAGTCATCGGAATGCTTGAACAACTAGAGGGTTTTACAGGGGGATTTGCTGTAAACCAACTTCACCATTGCTTACAAACAGCCACGATGGCAAGAAATGCTAATGCCAGTGATGAAATGGTTTTAATCAGCTTAATACATGATATTGGAAAGGTGATTAGTGTTATTGGACACGGTGAAATATGTGCTGAAATTATTAAGCCATATGTTAGCGAAGACGCTTACCATATTATTAGGACACACCAAGATTTTCAGGGTGAGCATTATTATCACTACATGGATAAGCCAACGGATCTACGAAAACAATATGAGGATGAGCCTTGGTATGCCAAAGCCACTGAATTCACAGATGACTGGGACCAACAAGCTTTTGATCCTGAATTTGAGGTTGATAGTTTAGAAAGTTTTAAACCTCTGATTGAACAATTTTTTGGAGCACCCCAACAAGCCTAGCTTGTGCGTCAACCATCTGAAAAAGAAATATTAAATCACGCTTCTGAAATAGCTGAACAAGGCTATTCAATCATGGAAGGAGTGATAGACGACGAATTTAGAATTCAGGTTCTTAATGAATTAGAAAGACTAGAGTCTGTTAGACCCGGAGGGGATATTCCCCCTGGACCATTTACAGGCTTTGTAACTAGACGTTGGTTCGATTTATTAAATGATGATGATATCTGGCAACAAGTAGCTATTCATTCTGGTGTCTTAGGGGTGTTGCCTCATGTGTTAGGAGAAGATTTCCTGCTATCAACCATGGGCAGTGCAGTAATAGGTCCGGGAGAAGAATCCCAAATGTTGCACGTTGATGATGGCGTTTATCAATTTCCTAGACCTCACCCTAATTTAGTTTGTAACACGATGTGGGCTCTTTCAGATTTTACTGTTGAAAACGGTGCGACTCGTGTTGTACCCGAAAGTAACAAATGGGATCAGGATCCCGTTGTGGGAGAAAATTACGATACTGTTGCTCTAGAGATGCCTGCGGGTAGTATTGCTTTTGTCGCTGGGACTAGTTATCACGGAGCTGGAGCTAATACTACGGAAGAGGTACGATGGGCCTTAACCATCAACTAT
>CAXFFS010000074.1:0-6515 GCA_964002385.1 uncultured Gammaproteobacteria bacterium
GAAATTCCAGAGAAAATTAAGCTAAATCCTCTAATCAGAGCTTTTTCTTAATTGGGTACTTTTACAGCTCTTAATCTACTCATTCTAATTATCATTCTTTCTGCTGGAGCAGTTGATGTTTATAGAAATAGAGAAGACTATAAAACTTGGCAAAGCTTTGTTTGGATTCTCCTATTGGCTCTATTTCCAATAGGAATTTTAATCTTCTATTCCACTTAAACCGAATAGATAAGCTATTTATTAGGATTTACTAAGTATTTTTCTCCGGTTGCCTGTTTCGAATAAACGTTAATATTCTCCGGTTGTAAAACCTCTTCCAAAGATATCTCTTTAGTATAGTGACTGGCAAAAGTGGTTTTTATCTCATCGGCAACTTTTTGTTTTAGCTCTTCAAATCTTTCAGGTCCTATACGCCCAATAAAAGGCGTTAAAAGCCATCCTCCCAGCCCCCAAGAGAACCCAAAAGCCCTGTTCAATGTGGTTGGAGATCTATCCAAACCACCGTATATGTAAACCTGTTTAAAGGTATTGGAGCCATAACGGTTGTATTCTGTAGCTGTTTGATTGGCTGCCACTTCCATGGCAGTAAGGATTTGTCCTGAGAGTTTTCCACCTCCAGTTGCATCAAATCCAATCGTTGCTCCAGTTTCAACCAGAGCACTTACTAAATCTTGCATAAAAGTTTCCTTGCTTGAATTACAAACAAACTTGGCACCAAGACTATTTAATTTTTCCACGTGTTCTTCTTTACGAACAATATTAACTAAAGGCACATCTTCATCGAGACATATCTTTATTAACATTTGACCTAAGTTAGAAGCTGCTGCGGTGTGAACCAGTGCTGAATGGTTTTCCAACCTCATGGTTTCTACCATTCCCAGTGCTGTTAGTGGGTTAACAAAACAAGAGGCACTTTCAGCAGAAGTTACGCCATCATGCATAACAAAACAAGATGCTGCATTGACGCATCGGTATTGCGAATACATCGAACCCCCTGCCACGCCTACCGTTTTTCCAACTAAATCCTCTAAGTCTTTACTGCCAGCTTTAACAACAACTCCGCCTCCTTCATTACCCACTGGAAGGGATTGATCTAAACGGGTTTCAAGCATTCTTAAAAGGCCTTCCGGTATATCCATTGTTACCACGGCATTTTCACCTTCACCAGAAACTGACATAGAAGAAACATCAGCAGGCCCAATTAACAGGCCTAAGTCAGACGGATTTATTGGAGAAGCCTCAATTCTGATTAGAACTTCATCTTCTTTAGGTTCAGGCATTGCTGTACTTTCCACATAAATCAATAACTTTCCTTCTTTAGTTACTTCTGATCTGATTTGTTTTGAAACGTTTTCACTCATTTTTTTCTCCTTTTATTGTGAAATAGGGAACTCACTTCCAACCCAAGCGCTAAATCCTCCGCTCATTGAGTAGACGTTCTGGTATCCCATTTTATTTAAACTTTCAGCGGCTAATGCTGACCTAAAGCCGCCTTGGCAGTAAAGTATTAATTGTGTGCTTCTGTCTGCAACTACAGCTTCTATGTCTCTTTCAATAATTCCTTTGCCTAGGTGGATAGCTGTGGGGATCCTGCCTAAATTCCATTCATTGTCTTCTCTGACATCAATAAGATTTACCTGTTCCCCTTTATCCAGTCTCTCTTTTATTTGGTAGACATCAACTTCTGGAACTTGTTTTAGAGCATCTTCTACCAGACCCAGGAATCCTTTAGCATGATCTTTCATATTCCTATGACTATAAAGGTCAAAGCTTTAGTTATAAATAGTTTTTTTATTTTTTAAAGAGCTGACTTAATAAGCCCCGGAACATTTGTGGTAATGGAAGACAGGCCCATTTCTTTATATTTTTTAGCTAGCTGGATGTCATCCACTGTCCATACATGCACTTTTTTATTTTTTTCTAAGATTAAATCAACAAAATTGTGAGAGAGCCTCGAATGATTTTCAGCGCCTACACCATCCAAGTTAAGTTCTAGGAGCTTTAATAATACCGCTTCATCTGAAAATTCTTTAGGACCGCTGAAAGCAATAAGGAAATTAACAGTCAGGGATTCCATTGCCTGTTTTACTCTTTTAACAACTTCTTGATGGAATGAAATAACACTTATGTATTTGGGGTTTAATTTACTTTCTTGGATAGTTTCAATTAATGGATCAATTGTTTCGATGCCTTCTTTTACTTCTATAAATATTTTTTTATCTATTGGTATTTCAGAGAGCACTTCATGAAGAGAAGGAATGGCTTCTCCGCTCCATTTTTCTCCTTTCCACTTTCCAACATCTAAGGATTTTAATTCCTTTAGGGTGCTTTCTTTTATTAGGTTTTTTTTGCCTGCCGTTCTAAACACACTCTTGTCATGCATGCAGACCAGCTGATTGTCTTTGGTTAACCTGACGTCAACCTCAACACCATCTGCCTTCTGTTGGAAAGCAAGATCGTTTGCCGCTAAGGTATTCTCTGGTGCTTCTGTAGATGCGCCTCTGTGCCCAATAACCTCAACCATTAATCCCAGTTGAGGGCGCCTCCTGTTTGATATTCAATCACACGAGTTTCAAAGAAATTCTTTTCTTTTCTTAGATCCATTATTTCTGACATCCAGGGGAAAGGATTTTCAGAGTTAGGAAATTCTTCTGGTAAACCTAGCTGGACCAGTCTTCTATTCGCTATGTAGTTTAAGTACTCTTCCATCATACTGGCATTCATGCCGAGAACCCCTCTGGGCATAGTGTCGCGGGCGTACTCAATTTCAAGCTCCATGCCTTGTAGAATCATTCCTGCCGCTTGGTCTTGCATTTCTTCATCCCATAAATGCGGATTCTCTAATTTTATTTGGTTGATCATATCAATACCAAAATTGAGGTGCATGGATTCATCTCTTAGTATGTATTGGAACTGTTCAGATGTTCCCGTCATTTTATTTCTTCTTCCCATTGAAAGAATTTGAGTAAATCCACAGTAGAAGAAAATTCCTTCTAGGACGCAATAGAAAGCAATCAAGTTCCTCAAAAGGGTTTTGTCTCCTTCTATATCCCCAGTTTTAAAATTAGGATTGTCCAGCTCTTTAGTAAAGTTTAGAGCCCAGGACGCCTTCCTGGCAACGGATGGCACTTCTCGGTACATATTAAAGAGTTCGGCTTCATCCATACCAAGTGACTGAATAACGTATTGATATGCGTGCGTGTGGATTGCTTCTTCAAAACTTTGGCGCAAAAGGTACTGTCTGCATTCTGGGTTTGTGATGTGTCTGTATAGGGATAAAACCAGATTATTGGCAACCAAAGAGTCAGCTGTTGAGAAGAATCCCAGACTTCTCATTACTATCTTTCTTTCATCTTCCGATAATCCATTTTCATCCTTCCATAAAGCTACATCAGGGGTCATGTTAATTTCTTGTGGCATCCAGTGGTTTGCACATCCGTCTAGATATTTTTGCCAAGCCCAGTCATATTTAAACGGCACTAACTGATTAACGTCCGCTCTGCAATTTATCATGGCTTTTTGGTCAACATCCACTCTCGATCCCATCCCTTCAAGGGCTTCCTCACCGGTTTGTTTGTCAAAGTCTGCAACAGCCTTTTTTGCCCTTTCTAATCTATCAGACAAGCTTCCAGTTTGGAGAGCAACTTTCGGTTGTTCTACTTCTTGGTTTTGTGGTGCTGCCTGTTCTGCTTTTTTTTCTGGTATTTGAGCTTTTACAGGCTGTATTTCCTTTTCTTTTTCTTCAAATTCTTCCCAACTTAACATATTCCCCCCTTTATTTTACTGACATGCCTCACAGTCTGGATCCAACACAGAGCATGCTTCTGGTGCCTCCGCATCCATAGATTCTTGTGAAGCTGAAACTGCATTCAACTCTCCCGTTGCTATGGTAGATTTTTCTGTTGTTGTTGCCCCTCTAGATCTTAAATAGTAAGTTGTCTTCAAGCCTCTTATCCAAGCCATCCTATACATAACATCTAGTTTCTTTCCATTTGGTTCATCTATATAAAGATTTAGAGACTGACTTTGGTCTATCCACTTTTGTCTTCGGCTGGCAGCATCTACTAACCATCTGGGTTCTACTTCAAACGCGGTAGCGTAGATGGACTTTATCTCTTCTGGAACTCTGGATATTTCCTTAACACTTCCATCGTAATATTTAAGATCATTAACCATCACTGAATCCCATAGGCCTTGTTCTTTAAGTGCATTAACCAAATGCAAGTTAGTTACTGTGAATTCACCGGAAAGATTAGATTTAACATAGAGGTTCTGATAAGTAGGTTCTATTGATTGTGATACGCCTGTTATATTGGCTATGGTAGCTGTCGGTGCTATTGCCATAACATTGGAATTTCTCATTCCTTGACTTAAGACCAGCTGTCTTAAGGAATCCCAATCCAAAGAAGTGCTTTGGTCAACATCTGCGTAGCCTTCTCCTCTGTTTTCTTTTAGATAGGCTACTGAGTCTATTGGTAAAACCCCCTGACTCCAGAGAGAGCCTTCATACGAAGAATACGCTCCTCTCTCTTTTGCAAGATTACTAGAAGCTTTTATTGCGTAGTAACTTACCGCTTCCATTGATCTATCAGCAAACTCAACTGCTTCTCCGGAGGAATAAGGAGTATTAAGCATGTACAGGGAGTCTTGAAAACCCATGATTCCCAAACCAATTGGCCTGTGCTTCATATTAGAATTTTCAGCTGCTCCCACAGCGTAGTAATTAATATTGATCACATTGTCTAACATCCTTATAGCCGTGTTTATTGTTTGTTCTAGTTTCTCATTATCCAGCTTCCCTTCTTTTAAGTGATGAGTAAGGTTTACGGATCCAAGATTACAGACAGCTATTTCTTCTTGGCTTGTATTTAGAGTTATCTCAGTACAGAGGTTTGAAGAATGAACCACTCCAGTGTGCTGTTGTGGTGACCTGAGATTGCAGGCATCTTTGAAGGTTATCCATGGGTGTCCTGTTTCAAATAACATTGAAAGCATTTTCTTCCACAGTTCTCCTGCATCTACCTTCTTATAGAACTCTATTTCTCCATTCTGGGTTAGGCTTTCATAATATTCATATCTTTCTTCGAACGCTTTTCCATAAAGATCATGTAAGTCTACGGTGTCACTAGGAGTAAAGAGTGTCCATGGTTTGCCCTCAAAAACTCGTTTCATAAATAAATCAGGAACCCAATTAGCTGTATTCATGTCGTGTGTTCGTCTTCTGTCGTCTCCTGTATTTTTTCTTAGTTCTACAAACTCTTCAATATCTACATGCCAAGTTTCAAGGTAGGAACAAACAGCCCCTTTTCTTTTTCCTCCTTGATTTACTGCGACCGCGGTATCGTTCACTACTTTGAGGAAAGGAACTACGCCTTGAGATTTTCCATTTGTTCCTTTGATGTGAGAGCCTAGTCCTCTGACTGGCGTCCAATCATTGCCTAGGCCTCCTGCCCACTTAGATAGCATTGCGTTGTCTTGTATGGCCCCATAAATTCCATGCAGGTCATCAGGCACTGTTGTCAAATAACAAGACGAGAGCTGTGAGTGTATTGTTCCTGAATTGAATAAAGTAGGAGTTGAACTCATGTAGTCAAATGAAGAGAGGAGGTTGTAGAATTCTATTGCTCTTTCTTCTCTATTCTCCTCGTTTATTGATAACCCCATGGCTACTCTCATAAAAAAAACTTGAGGGAGTTCGTACCTAACATTGTCTTTGTGAATGAAGTATCTGTCATACAAGGTTTGGAGACCTAGGTAGGTGAAGTTCTTGTCTCTCTCAGGTTTAAGTGCCGCTCCCAACTTCTTAATGTCCATATTTTGAAGCTCGGGATTGAGTATTTCATTTTCTATACCTTTTTGTATAAAAGTTTCTAAGACTTCAGGGTAGAGTTTTTCCATATCCGTTTGCGTTGCCTCGTTTCTCATCTCTAAAAGAGTAAGGGCTTCAGTTCTGAGGTTATCCAGCAGTATTCTTGCTGTTACAAAGGTATAGTTAGGTTCTTTTTCTACCAGTGTTCTAGCTGTCATTACTAAAGAGGACCTTACATCAGCCATATTCACACCGTTGTAGAGGTTCTTTTTTGCCTCTTCTATTATTTCTTCTGAGGAGACGTCCAATAGACCTTCGCATGCTTCCTCTACTATGGTTTTTATTCTTTGGATGTCTAGAGTTGATTCTGAGCCATCATCTAATACCACTTTAATACCTGGCTTTTCCTCGTGTTGTTCTTCTTCGCCTGTCTCTTCTTTCCTTGCTTTTGTTCTTTCTTCTCGGTAAAGCACATAAGACCTAGCGACTGTTCTTTCTTCTGAACGCATTAATTCCAATTCAACTTGGTCTTGTATTTCCTCTATATGCAGAGTTCCTCCAGAAGGCATCCTTCTTGAAAAAGTTATAGTCACCGAGTTAGCTAGCTCATTTACTTTGTTATGTATTCTAGTTGATGCCGCCGCCGCTCCTCCTTCTACTGCTAGAAAAGCTTTTGTTATAGCGATTGCTATTTTTTCTTGATTGT
>CAXFFS010000075.1:0-6449 GCA_964002385.1 uncultured Gammaproteobacteria bacterium
TTATACAGTAATCTCTTTTTCCTCCGCTGCCTTTGGAGTTTTTTGGGGTTATATAGCTGACAAATACGGTACTCGTTGGTTTGGGATAGTTGCAGCCATAATGATGTCTTTGTCTTTATTTTTATTGAGTAAACAAACTAATATTTACCATTTTTATGGCTTTTATTTTCTGTTTGGAGCTTTTGGAAATGCAATGGTAACAGCTCCTTTATTTGCTAATGTTGGTTTTTGGTTCCGCAAAAATCCTGGATTGGCTTTGGGAATCACTGCAGCTGGTGGAGCAGTAGGGCAGGGCTTAATTCCTTATTTTTCTGGAATAATCATTGAAAGTGATGGCTGGCAAGCTGCCTATTACTCTATGGCAATTATTTACCTATTAATAGCTATTCCTGCTGCACTATTTATCAGAGAATCACCTTGGCGTGAGCAGGCTAGAACTTCAGTAGAGAAAGAACCCAGAGACTTTCCTTTGTCTGAAAAAGAAGCCATTACTTGGCTTTGTTCAGCTGTCATATTCTGCTGTATTTGTATGTCGGTTCCAATTGTGCATTTAGTTCCATTATTAACAGATGCTGAATTTACAATAGAGTTTGCAACCAGCGTCTTAATGGTTCTAATGTTCTGTGGGGCTTTTGGAAGAATTTTAGGAGGAAAGTTAGGAGATGTGATTGGAGCTTTACCTGCCTATATACTCATGTCTTTAGGTCAGACCATCTCTGTAATATGGTTTCCTTATGTAACTAATCCAATAGGACTTTATTTGTTAGCAGCTTTTTTTGGTTTTACCTATTCAGGCGTAATGTCTAGTATTTTAGTCACCACCAGAATGGTGGTGTCAGCAAAGTTTGCCGGCAGAGCAAACAGCTTAGGCTCTTTCTTTGGTTGGACAGGAATGGGAATGGGTGGTTTTTTTGGTGGATACTTTTATGACTTATATGGGGACTACTTCTGGTCATTTGCTTTTGCTTCTTTTATGGGAGTTATTAACTTACTAGTCTTGTTCAGATTCTTAGCCAGAATAAATAACAGAAAGGTAGCTATTTAAATAGCTTAGGGTTAATTAAAAGAAGAGCTTTCAAGTCTCTTCTTATCTTCTTTGTACCTCTTTCCTGCTAGATAGTAGCAAGGAATTGAGGCTGCACTAATGAAAGTAAAAACTATCAAAGTCCAAGTATAAGGTTCACTGTAATTAATGGACTTCAAATAATCTACACATAGACCTCCTCCCAGAGATCCTATTGTCAAACCTATAAGATTTAAGGTAAGTATGTAAAAGGCCACAACAGTAGCTCGTATATTGCTAGGTACTAGTTCTTGAACTACAGAGAAAGTTGGACCAAAGAAACATCCTAGTTGAAAAAATCCAAGCACAACCCCAATCCAGAATATGACAGTATTAGGATCAACAAATCGGTAGTAGATAAAAACTGGGAAAGTAATTAAAGCCAGCCAAAAAAGAAACATGGGTCTACCTTGATTGGTTTTTTCTTGCCACCAGTCACTTACCACACCACCAAACAAATTACCTGCCATCCCAGCTACGACTCCTATCCAACCTGTAATTTGAGCTATCTCAGAACGTTCAAACCCTCTTTCTTGGACAAACCATAGTTGCTCAAAAACTGCAGCCCCAAGGACTATGTGGTAAAGAACCCCGGCAAGAATGGTAAATCTAAGGGCTGAAGAAGTCTTTAAAGCTTGTATTAAGGTATAAACAATTTTCTGAGTAGAAATATAAGAAAGCGATGGTTTATCTTCTTCATTTTGAGAACTTTTTCTGGGTCTTTCTTTAAAGAGCAAGGTGCTTAAACCAAGAAATAAACCAATTCCTCCTAAAAGGTAGAAACAGTTTCTCCATCCTAAAGATTCACCTAAATATCCAGCAATTAAAAGACTTATGCCAACACCTATTGGGACTCCCATATAATAGAATCCAGCTGCAAATCCCATTCTTTTTTCCGGAAATGAATCGGAAAGTAAGGACATGGAAGTAGGAGTTAAGATTGATTCACCTACTCCAATAAACATTCTAGGTATTGCCATTGTTACAAACCCCTTAGCATTACCAGTGAGAGCTGTAAAAACACTCCATAAAACTACTCCAAATGCTATTAATTTAGGTCTATTAACTGTATCAGCTAATACCCCCATAAATAATCCCATTACTGAGTAAAAGGCTATGAAAGCAAGGCTTGTAAGAAATCCAAACTGAGTATCTGTAAGGCCTAAATCTGGAACTATAAAATTAGCAAAACTTGCTATCAACTGCCTATCTACAAAGTTAAGCATGTTTAATAGAGTTAGAAAGAAGAGTAATGGGTAGGCTTTTTTCATTTAAAAGTATGTTTAATTTTTATAGGCAATCATATGTGGCGTTAATTAGCTCTACAGATCTACCATCAGCATTAAAATTATCTAGCATTCTATTCATCACATATGAAACACCAATTTTATTTTCTGGATCTCCAAAGGCACAAGAACCACCATAGCCTGAATGACCAAAAGCACTTTCAACCGGCCCATAAATCACCTTGTGTTTGTTGAGAATAAAACCGACACCCCATCTAACTTGAACTGCTAAGACCAGATCTCTACCTTCAATTTGCATTGTAGTCATTTGATTAACAGTATCATCTTTAAGAAGTTTTTTGCTGTTGTCTTCAGGAACTATCAAGCTATAGAATTTTGCAAGACCCCCTGCATTTCCTTGACCATTAGCCGACGGTATTTCTGCCTGTCTCCATGCTTTGGTATTGTGAATATCTAGAGTTCCTGCAGAGTTACGTTGAGATTTTTGTGCCTCTGTTAGTTCTATTTTCTGTTGCTCAGAATTTTCATTTCTAACGATATCAAAAGGTACTAACTCTGCCACACGATGATCTTCAGATTCAGGTAATCCGATAAAGAAATCTATTTCATGCTGATCTCCTACTTCCTCTCTAAAATAGGTTCCCAAAGATTTACCGGTTACTCTCAAGATTAACTCTGAAGTTAACCAGCCAAATGTCATTGAATGATAACCAGAAGCTGTTCCAGGTTCCCAAATTGGAGTCATACCAGCTAATTTTTCTGCCATCAGATTTTGATTGTAATAATCATCAACTTTTCTGGTTTCAGGAGAACAAATTCCAGCCTGGTGTGACATAAGCATACCCACCGTAATATCTTCTTTTCCATTGTTAGAAAATTCGGGCCAATAGGTACTTACTTTTTCTTCATACTTAAGCAGACCCTTTTCCATTGCTAAAGCAATGCAAAAGGCTGCTACTCCTTTGGTAGTTGAGTAGACTGTAACCAAATTATCTTTTTGCCATGGTTTGGTTCTATCTTCATCTTGAAAACCTCCCCATAAATCAACTAAAGGTTTGCCGTCTTTATATACCGCAAAGCAAGAACCGATTTCTCGATCTTCTTGGTGCAATTTTTTAAAGGTTTCTTTGACTTTACTAAATTGTGGATCACATTCTCCATGAATCTCCATGTCTTACTCCTATTTATTTAGACGTTTAATTATTTCTTCTTCGATTAACCAAATTCTATCTTGACCCCAAGTCGTAAAAGTTTTGTCCCCATCAACTAATCTGAAAGAGGGGACTCCCCAAGAATCACCCTCATACATAATTAATCTATTTTTTTCTAACTCATCCTTCCAGTCATCGGTATCCAGGTACTTCTGCGCTTCCGTCCAGTCTAATTCTAAATCCTCTATTAATACCTTTAAATAGGAATTTATCCCTATATCTTCTGCTTTTCTGAAAGAAGAAATCATTAGTCTACAAATGTACTCAAATCCTTTGCCTTGTTGATTAATCCAAGGAAAAAGTGAATAAGCACGTTCAGCTGGTTTGCCTAAAGGGCTAATTACTTTACCAAATGGAACGCCATGCTTTTTAGCTTCCCTGGCAGTGTCTCTAAATATATATCTTGCTTTGTATGTAGGAATAGTCATATTTCTCATGAGCATGGGTAGAACAGGCTTTGTAATAATTTTTATAGGGTAGTTTGATTGTAATAGTTTAATTCTTTCTAGTGATATTGAGGTATAAGGACTATTCAAAGAAGGGTAAAACTCTAATTCAATATTAGAGTGATTAGGGATATCGCTTGTGTTTGTTTTTTTTCTTTCAGAGACGTAGTTTGTGTCTACATTTCTCTTTAAACCTAAATCTTTTAATCTGTGCTCTAAATGGTCAAGACGATCCACACCCCAATACAGCTCTCCTTCGTAACTAAAGGTTGATCCCATATAAGCTTCTACCTCATCTCTTCTTTGTTCATTGCTAGAAATTGTGGTGTGTGTTGTCTGCTCTGACATAGTTTTATCATTAATTAAGGCTTTTAAAGCCGTCTCATTACCAGACCAAACAAGAGCACTGATTTCAGCTATACGAGTTATAAATTCATCTCTTTCAAGACTACATAGAATTCTTTGAGCTAATGAAACAACTTGAGCATTTGGTAACTTATCACTTGGAAATTCAACACCATAGAAAGGAGCTATTCTAATCGCATCCGTTAGACAATAATTTCGGTACATACTAGGTTCATGAACAGTTTTACTTGGAGGTTCATTTACAACCAAGGGTACAAGCTCTACAGAATACTCAGATCTAAATTTATTTATTAATTGAGCCGTTATATGTGAATATGGGTCTAATAATTCGTGAAAATAAAATACTTCATGCGGTCTGCCTTCTTTTTTTCTAATTTTTTCTTGTTCTTCTCTTTTTCTTAAAACAATATCTGGGTCAGACCATTTCAAGAGAACTCTAGGCATAACATATCTAGAGATCATATTTCTAATACTTGATATTATCGACATAAATTATTGAATTTAATAAAAAAATTATTGTAAAAACCTAAGACAGTTAGTTTCTGAAAGGATGCTTTCTAAGGCCTGGTTTCCTTTAAATGACTCAAACTTGCTCTTTAAAACTGCTAAAGACTTTACATGATACTTTTGCGGACCTCCAATAGAGTGTTTAAACTCTTTACCCTTTATTATTACTGATAATTCTTCTTTTTTCTCCGACATTGATTTGGTTACCTCTGAAGTCCAAGGGAGAAATACTTCCCCTATCTCTTCTTTAAGTATAGGCATTAAAGTATCAGAAAGAGAATCCCATGACTCATAGCTACCTTCATCTTTTGGCTTTAACATCCTATCTATCCATGGAAGTAAATTCGAATAATCTTTTTCTATAAATTTTCTTGGAGTAGGGTCTGTCCATGAGTTGTAGATCTGACCCCATAATCCGAAGTCAGCATAAGAAGGTTTATCTCCAAAAATGTATTTTCTTACTTTCAAATGACTATTTAGTTTTGACAGCAAATTATGAAAAGAGTCAGTAATTTCTTTTTCCGTATTTTCATTAGAACCTATTACCCATAATCTATTACTCATCCTTTCCTTAATAGTTTTCGCTATTTTATTTTTCATCAAAGTATTAACTACAGGTAAAAATTTAATGTAGAAGGGCAGATTGGTTTCAGCTATTCTTCTGCTGGCTGAATCCTGGTCTACTTCTGCTTTCCATCTGTAGTGAAACATGTGTTTATTTCCCCATTCATCAGAATATTCCTCTAGGAGAATGGAAATAAAATTTAGGACTTCATCATCAGGATTAGCTTTTGGTTCGATAAAGAGTTTTTCCATCTTGTCCATAATGGGAGTCGAATCTTGTATGCCTTCTTTCTCAGGTGTCACCACTAGAGGCACGATAGGCAATTTGGCATATTTTTGAAATTCATCTGCTGTGGAAGGACTTCGCACAACCCATTTATGGGGTATATTCTTATAACGAAAATAAGACCGAGTCTTTACAGAATAAGGAGACAATTCTGCACCAAAGATTTTGTATTTTTCAGACATGAGATTTCATTAAGAATATAATTGAACATAATAACCAGTTTGACTCATTAAACAAATAAGACATAATTCTTCCTTGGAGGAAAAGTGGCAAAACCTGAAACATTAACAAATACAGTAGATTTTGGTGATAATCCTTATCTGGTAGGGCCGCATGAACCTATCAGACAGGAATTAGACAGACCAGAGCTTCAATGTTTAGGAGAAGTTCCTAAAGATTTTTCAGGAATTTACCTTAGAAATGGACCGAATCAGAGGTTTGCTCCATTCGGCCTACATCACTGGTTTGATGGTGATGGAATGATTCATTCAGCCCAATTTAAAGAAGGCGAAGTTAGTTACAGAAATAAGTGGATTAAAACAAAAGGTCTAGAAAAGGAGTTTGATGCAGGTAAATCTATTTGGCCTGGTTTAATGGACTCTCCAAACAGAGATTTGAAGACTAGCTGGGGTTCAGATCTATGGCTAAAGGACAATTCAAATACTGACATCTCTATACATGCCGGAAAAGCAATTTCAACCTTTTATCAATGTGGTGACGCTTACGCATTGGATCCCTTGTCATTAGATACATTAGGTA
>CAXFFS010000076.1:0-6339 GCA_964002385.1 uncultured Gammaproteobacteria bacterium
CTTAGATATCTCTATAATTGTTTCGTTCTTGTTTTTAGTTTCATGATATTGCCAGTAGAAGACTGCCAGCGGGATAATAAGACCAACGGATATTCCAGCAAGCGGTATTAGTATGTCCATAAAGTTTTCCTTAAATTTAATATGTAACGTAAACTTATCACACTATAAATGGGAAGTAAAGGTTACATAATAAAATATTATATAATTATTTTATGGAGGAAAAATATATAAATTTCTATAAGAAGTTTATGTAGATTGGATGTAAAAGTTTTATTGAGGAAGAGAAGATGAAAATAATAGGGATAAATACTATGACCCCCTGAGCTTATAGATTGCGATTAAATTAATAGTCATAACGCACTTTTTGTCTTCTTCATCGAATAAATTAACCCCAACATCTATGAATTCATGACCTTTCTTTTCAAAAACTGAATTAACTTGCATTTCAGATATTAAAGGAGTGCCATAAGATACAGCTCTATAATTTTGAGATATAGTTTGCATATGGATCCAAGGATTCATGTAAGCATTTCCTGATAGTACCCAATTGGAACAACCCAATAAAAAGCTTAGATTAGAAAAACCTCCCTCTCTTGGTTGAAGTAAATCTGGTAAATCGCTTGCATCTCTCAAGTAAATTAAAGGATCTTCATCTCCCCATGTAAACTTAAACGCTTTGCACCCTCTAGATTTTAATTCATTCCAAACCTCTTTAGTTGCATGAGGCGGTGTAAAACCTTCTTCTACAAGCTTATCTGCTCTCAATAAAGGAGGCTTAGGTAAGTTCTTTATTATTTTTATTTCAGCATTTGCACTTACCACTCCATTACGCCTTATAAGAGTTGTATGAGCATGAGTCTCGTCAACTATATTCGATTTAACCTCGAACAATTCTTCATCATATAAAGGAGAAGTTATGCGGCAATTTGCGAAGCCACTATCGAGCCATTCTTTACCCCATAGCCCTATTAAAGGGTGCACAAGGTAAGCAGATATGGTTACTCCTGGAACTAGACCGCCCTCAAAACCATACTCTTTTGCTAGTTCATCGCCGTGTATTCTATTTTGAGATTCTGGAGCTGTATTCAATGCCATTGCTGACCAGATATTCATATCTTCCATATTTTTTTGAATTAACTATACGTGTTTTCAGCCCATCAATATAGTTTGAAAAATTAGGATATTAAAGAAAAGTGTTGAATTCTTTTGTTACAATCCTGCCTCGCAAATCCTTTATGCTTTCATTAGGTAATCTAAAAAAATTAAATGAAAAATAATATTATTTCTGCTTTTGGAGCATTTTTGTGCATTTCTGTACTTGCATATCTTAATTCTTTCGATGAAAGCAATTTATGGTTAATACCTCCATTTGGGGCAAGCATGGTTTTAGTTATGGCAGCTCATGAAAGCCCCTTAGCTCATCCAAAAAATGTTTTATTTGGCCATATATTATCTGCTTTATCAGGAGTCTTTGTTTACTCAATATTAGGTTTTTCATTTCTAAGCGTAGGCTTGGCAGTTGGATTAGCAATATTCTTAATGATGACAACCAAGACTGTTCATCCACCTGCTGGGGCTAACCCTATTATTGCTGTTCTTGGTGCAAAAGGGATAGGCTTTATACTAATGCCAGTTGCAGTGGGGGCATCTTTTATAGTTCTATTTGCAATTATTTATAACAAATTATTAAAGAGGAAATATTTTACCTTTAAGGATTGGAACCAAGAACCATGAAAGAGTATTTCGGCGGATGTCACTGTGGAGAAGTTAAATTCAAATTTAATTCAAATGAGTCCATCGAAATTTGGAAATGTAACTGCTCCATATGCAAAATGCATGATTATGAACACCTTTTTATCAAGCACGATGACTTCAAAATTATTGAAGGCAATGAATTAATCGCCGAGTATTCCTTTGGGGCTAAAAAAGCAAAGCACTTATTTTGTAAAAAATGCGGTATAAAGAGTTTTTATCAACCTCGTTCACATCCCGATTCATACAGCGTTAATCTAAAATGCGTAGAGGAACCTCCCAAAATAGAAAATACAGTTTATTTTGATGGAAAAAATGAGTTTAAATAAAAAGAGCTTCAACTTAAGGCCTTCGAGATCTCTTCATCTACATTGTAGTTCCAGATCTTATTGGTTCTCATGGCCAACAAGGGTGTGTGGCTCATTAATAGGTTTCTAGTAAATGCAGCTATTGGGTTTTTTATATGATTAAGCTTGCCCTGCAACATAGAGGCAGATTGAATCCTGTTATTTCTGTGAAGTCTGATCTTTTCATAAAGGGGTTGTACTTTATTGAAATCACAATCCAACTCCCCGGCTAAAATAGCAAACGTGTAGGCGTCTTCAATGGCCATACAGCCGCCTTGTCCTAAGAAAGGTACCATGGGGTGAGCTGCATCTCCAAGTAAAGTAATATTTTTTGAACACATTGAATTTAAAGAAGGCCTTATATAGATACCCCACTTATAAATAACTTCACTAGAACTAACCATAGAGAATATTTCTTCGTCGAAAAACTTAAAATCCTCTAAAAAAGCTTCTTTAGAGCCTTTCATTTTCCACGAGTCTTCTGTTGCTTCATTTGTTTTTACAACCCCTACGAAGCTAGTCCTTCCTTCATGATCTATAGGGTAATTAACTATGTGAGTTCCAGGACCAAAGTGAAATTGAATATCCTTTATCTCAGAAAGGCCTATCCCTCTCCAGGCGCTGTATCCACTATAAGCAGGCACTCCTGAAGAAGGAAAGTGATTTTGTCTAGCGGAAGATTTAATTCCATCACACGCCAGAACATGAGATACCTTATAGACCTCATTATTTGTAAATGTTATTTCACAAGAATCTGCATCTAAGCTTTTATATTCATGCTCGAAGAGAATCTCTCCGCCAAGTCCAACATAGCTTTGATGAATGACCTCAATTAATTTTTGCCTACTCGAAGTTACCACTTCGGTATCAAGTCTCTTAATCTCTTTACCCTGGTAATGCATAACAGCCTTCTCAGGAACAAAAGACCTATCAACAAAGTCATCTTTTATGCCTAATTTTTGAAGCGGTCTTAGGGCATTAGGAGAAATAGATATACCCGCGCCATATTCACTCACTTCATCAGCTCTTTCAAAGACAATGGTATCGATTCCTTGCAACCTTAAAGCACAACCGACAGCAAGGCCTGCAATGCCTCCACCAACAATCCCTATATGCGATGAGTAATTCTTCATCAACACATTTTCATGGCTATAGAAGTTATAATCAATAAGAAGGATTTGAAAATGACAGAAAAGTCTAACCACCTGGTGGCTCTTGAAAAAGAAGAAGAGGTTTCATTAATCAGCCTAAATGATGAAGGCTCTTTTAATTCTTTATCCAAAAATTTACTAAATGAATTATTCGAAGCTTTAAAAGAAGCAGAAGAAGACAGTTCAACAAAAGTTATAGTGCTGAAGGGAGTTGGAAGGGGTTTCAGCGCCGGGCATAACCTAAAAGAGGTTCAGGAAAATGAAAATGAATCCTTTTATAGAGAGCTTTTAGATTGCTGTAAGGAAGTAATGATATTTTTACCCAATCTAAATAAACCAGTTATTGCTGAGGTACATGGTGTTGCAACCGCAGCAGGTTGTCAGTTAGTTGCGTCATGTGACTTAGCATACGCAGACACAAATACCAGGTTTGCAACGCCTGGAGTAAACATTGGTTTATTCTGCCACACACCCCTAGTTCCCGTATCAAGAACCATAGTCAAAAAACATTCAATGGAAATGCTTCTTCTTGGTGATTTGATAGACGCAACTGAGGCCAAAAGGTTTGGCTTAATCAATGATGTATTTGGACCCGAAGAACTTCATGAGAAAGTGATGGAAGTAGCCAGGGTTATTTGTTCAAAATCTCCCTATGTATTAAAAATGGGCAAAGAAACCTTTTATAAGCAATTGGATATGGACCTTGAAGAGGCCTATGAATATGCTACTGAAAGAATGATTAAGAACTTAAAGGCTGAAGATGCTAAAGAGGGAATTGATGCCTTTATAAATAAAAGAAAGCCAGATTGGAAAAATTCTTAATAAATAAAATTTAATTCAAAACAAAAGAGGAGAAAAAAATGTTTAGTCACATTATGGTAGGAGCAAATGATATAGAGGAGTCCAAGCTCTTTTATGACAAAGTGTTAAGTACCTTAGGAAGTGGACCGGGCGTACTAACTGTCAATCCAACAGGTCACAAGAGGTATATGTACGTAGTTGGTGAAATCATGTTTTTAATCTCTGAGCCGATTGATGACAGCCCAGCAACTCACGGTAATGGAGCAACTATAGGCTTTAGTGCTGACAGTCCAGAGACAGCTGATGCTTGGCACGAAGCAGGCTTAGATAGCGGAGGGACTACTTGTGAAGACCCCCCAGGGATTAGGGAAGGCGAGGGAATAAAATTTTACTTAGCTTATCTCAGAGACCCTTCAGGAAATAAACTTTGCGCTCTCCACAATATGCAAGGCTGAAATTTTAAAGACATGCTTTGAAATATATTGTCCTTACAATAATCTTTTTAGTTCCGCTTGTCTTTGCTGACAAGGACCAAGACTACCCCTGGTTAGAAAATCTAGATCCTGGCAAGGGCTATAAGCAATCTGGAGAAAAATTATCTGGGCTAGACTTGGGATTGAATCCACTTGAAAGATTTAATGGTAAGGAGAAAGTCTTATTGGTGTCAGTTCACGGAAGCAGAAGCGAGGGTTATGAATGGATATACCCCTTACAAACCCTAGACACTGATAATAGCGCTACATTCTTTTATAGATGGGATGACCGAAAGTGTTATTCGAGTTCTGCTAAGAAACTTATCTTTCACTTGAGAGAAGCAGCAAGGGGTCTTCCTGACACGGAAAGAGTAGTCATTATTGGACACAGTTATGGCGGAGTTTTGGTAGCCTCCTTGGTAGAAGGGTGGAAACACAGCCTATCTACTGAAATTCACTCTGTAGCAGGACCCATTGGTTCTTCCTTTTCTGGAGGAGGCTGTAACTTCAATCCACCTAAGGATATCCCAGATAAATTGACTTTTTATCAGTGGAGAACCCAGCACCACCTGGATGTTGCTTTTAGGGGACTAAAAAATGACCCACAGAATTTAGACTTAATAGGAAGTAAGGTCACCAGGTTGCCTGAAACATATAGAGGAAGAAGGCTAGGGCACAACTGGTCTATCAGTTGGGTGGCTGATGAGTTGGGTCCTCTAAACTAAAGACATGTCCTCAAAAACAAATCTTATGGACTTAACTAGGGGTGAGTTAGGCGAGTATTTTTTAAATCTTGGAGAAAAAGAATACAGGGCAACACAGATCATCAAATGGATGCATCAAAGAGGGGTGAGTGATATTTCTAAGATGACTGATTTATCTAAGGAGCTAAGAGAAAGGTTAAGCCATGAATGTGAAATTCGAGCACCAGAAGTAATTTATGAGAGGGACTCAAAAGATGGCACAAGAAAATGGGTGGTTAGTGTTGGAGAAGGCGATTTAATAGAAATGGTTTTGATTCCTGAAGGCAAAAGAGCAACTCTTTGTGTCTCTTCTCAGGTTGGTTGTGCAATAGATTGCAGTTTTTGTGCTACAGGGAAACAGGGCTTCTCTAGGAATTTGACCTTGGCTGAGATTATCGGGCAACTTTGGATAGCAGAAAACTCATTTGGTAACTCTAGAGCAGAAGGAGAAAGAAACATCACAAATGTAGTGATGATGGGAATGGGTGAGCCGTTACACAACTTCGATCCAGTGGTAAAAGCAATGGAATTGATGTTAGACAACAATGCTTACGGCCTATCTAAAAGAAGAGTGACTTTAAGTACTTCAGGCTTAGTTCCTCAAATAGATAAGCTATCCAAACTTTCTGACGTATCCTTAACCATCTCCTTGCATGCACCGAATGACAAATTAAGAGATGAATTAGTGCCTGTTAACAAGAAATACCCCATAAAGACTCTTTTAAAATCTGTAACAAACTATGTTGATCAATGTAATGACAGCCGGGTAACTACTTTCGAGTATATTCTTATAGACAGGGTTAATGACTCGCTTGAGTTAGCTGCTGAGCTTGCAGACTTGCTTAAAGATTTCCCGTGTAAAATAAATCTAATTCCTTTTAATTCATTTTCTGAATCCACTTACAAAAGGCCTTCAGGGAATAGGGTTAAAAGATTCCAAGAATTCTTACAATCAAAAGGCTATGTAGTTACCATAAGGTCAACAAGAGGAGACGACATCATGGCCGCATGTGGTCAGCTAGTAGGAAAGGTTAATGACAAGACCAGACGTAAAGAAAGGAAAAAAAGAAAG
>CAXFFS010000077.1:0-6307 GCA_964002385.1 uncultured Gammaproteobacteria bacterium
TCATGGAAGTGTTGAAGACTATTTCTCCATTGGTTTCGCCGTGGTAGCCAATACTCTTCCCTAAGAAGATTGTACCGTCTGCTAATGCTAATACGGCTTTATCAAAGCTCATCTTATTTAGAGCCTAAAAATTGAAATAAAAGTTGATAAAAAAAAAGCGAACCAGCAGTATATCTGAAGTTCGCAATTATAATTTTAATGCTGTTTGGCATTAAAACCGCACTATAATAAATAACCTTAGTACTGTCTATTTAAAAGATTAATAAATCTCAAAAATGATAAAAACATCTGAACAAATAGAAAATATGAAACTAGCTGGCAAGCTAGCTTCTGAAGTTTTAGAAATGATAACTCCACTAGTTAAACCTGGCATATCAACAGGAGAGCTAGATAAAATCTGCCATGATTTCATAGTTCATGAGCAAGGAGCTATTCCTGCCAATGTGGGATATAGGGGTTACGAAAAAACAATTTGCAGTAGCTTAAATCAAGTTGTTTGTCATGGAATTCCTGATTTTCAAAGAATTTTAAAAGATGGAGATATTTTAAATATTGATGTGACTGTAAAAAAAGATGGTTGGCATGGAGATACTTCTAAGATGTTTTTGGTGGGCAAGGCCCAAGCTCATAATGAAAGATTGGTAAAGATTACTCAAGAATGCCTTTATAAAGGCATAGAAAAAGTAAAACCAGGAGCTTATTTAGGTGACATAGGCAATGCAATTCAACAACATGCAGAAAAAAATCATTATTCAGTTGTAGAGGACTACTGCGGACATGGAATTGGAGAGGTTTATCATGAAGACCCTCAAGTCTTGCATTACGGTCAGCCAGGAACAGGGTTAAGGCTTAAAGAAGGCATGTGTTTCACCATCGAACCAATGATCAACTTGGGAACAAAGTTCACCAAAGCATTATCAGATGGCTGGACGGTTGAAACTAAAGATGGGAGAAACTCAGCTCAGTGGGAACATACTCTTACAGTCACTTCAACTGGATGCGAAGTACTAACAAAAAGATCTGAAGAAAATCTCTAGATCATGTCTTCGAATCTAGTTTTGAATAAACAAGAGTTAAAGCTAACTTCTATAAGGTCAAGTAAAAGTGCTGATAAAGACTTTGCAATTTGGTTAGAAAATAGAAAATCTGGAGTATCAGGCATTCAGAACTTCTTAAGGCGTAGATCTCAAAATACAGATAACTTAATTTCTTCTATATGGGAAACATCTAATCTTTCTGAAAAAAAAGATATAAGTCTCTTCGCTGTTGGAGGGTATGGAAGACAAGAGCTTCATCCCTACTCCGATATAGATCTATTAATTCTATATAAAGGAAAGTTAAACAAAAATAGACGCAACGGTATAGAGTCTTTCATCAGCCAACTTTGGGACCTTGAGCTCAATGTTGGACATAGCGTCAGGAGTCAGTTTGAAGAAGAAGAAATTATTTATTCTGATCTGCAAGCTTTTACCAACTTACTTGAATCTAGATTCTTATTTGGCGATGAGAATATGCAATTACTACCCAATCAAATAATTGAAAAGAAAAACATTTGGAAAAAAGAAAGATTTCTACTTAATAAGCTTAAAGAACAAGAACAAAGACACAATAAATTCGATAACACTGAGTACAACATAGAGCCTAATATCAAATCTTCACCAGGTGGTTTGAGAGACATGCATGTCATAAATTGGCTAATGTTGAATTATTCAAGAAAGAATCATCGATTAAAAAACTTAGACAGAATTGTAAGTGGAGCGGAGCGGAAAGAATTAAATAAAAGTAAACTTTGGCTCTGGACTCTCAGATATATTCTTCATAAGGAAGCTGGAAGAGAAGAAGATAGATTGTTATTAAACTATCAAGTATCCGTAGCAAAAAAACTATTTCCAAGCATTAAAAATAGTAATGCAGCCGCTGAAAAGTTAATGCACAGATATTTTAGATCAGCATTAAATATATCTGAAATTAACGCGACGACCATCCAAAAATTTAAAGAAAGTCTTATTAGGCCAAAAAAATCAAAGGTAGATCTTAAAGACAAAGATTTTAGGGTGAAGAATAATTTAATTGAATTGAAGAACCTGGAGGCATTTAAGAAAAGTCCTTCTTTAATGCTAGAGATTTTTGTAAAACTTTGCGAAAACCCTCAAATCACAGGAATTCATTCAGATACATTAAAAAAATTGAAAGAGAACAGAAATCTAATCAACTCTTCCTTTAGAAAAAAGAAAAAAAATATTGATCTTTTTATGAAACTGATACGTTCACCAAGACTCATGGTTACCCAGTTAGAACAAATGAAGCAGTTAGGAATTTTAGGAAAATATCTTCCAGAATTTGGAAGAGTTACGGGGCAAATGCAATACGATCTTTTCCACATCTATACTGTGGATGCCCATACTCTCCAAGTTTTAAGAAATATGAGAAGATTGTTCTTAGGAACATCGAAAGAGACTTACCCTTTTGCTTCTGAATTAACTAAAAAATTACCTAAGCTAGAGATTCTATACATAGCCGGTCTTTATCATGATATTGGTAAAGGCAGAGGCAAAGATCACTCAGGACTTGGAACAAAAATTGTTAAAAGATTCTGTGATCGACATAAGCTTGCAAAGAAAGATTCAGCCCTAATTGAGTGGTTAGTTCAAAATCACTTAAAGATGTCAATTACTTCTCAGAAAGAAGATCTGAGTAACCCCAAAGTAATAAGCAGTTTTTCAGATGTAGTTGGGAATGAAGAAAAGCTGAATTATCTCTACTGTTTAACCGTTTCCGACATATCGGCTACCAATCCTAATTTATGGAATTCTTGGAATGAATCTTTATTAAATGACCTATATTTCAAGACTTTAAACAATATTAACTTTAAAGAAGAATTCAATAAATTTTCTAAAAAAGAAACTGAAAAGCTTATAAATTCAATACCAAAAAGATATCAATTAAAAGTAAAAGAATTATGGAGAAATTTCTATCCTTCTTATTTTGAAAGTCACCCAGCCCAATTAATCAGGGACCAAAGTCTTATAATTGCAAAGAGAAAAACAAAATCGGTAGCAAAGTTTTTCTACAAGAATAGCTCATTTAAGACTGACTCTTTAATGGTGTATACCAAAGACAGAATAAATGTCCTAGGAACTATAGTCGGAGAATTGGATTCTCAAAATATTAGTGTTCTTGACGCAAGTCTTTATGGAACAAAAGATGGTTATTGCTTAGATCATATTATTGTTTCAGATCAAAAAGGTGACCCTCTCAAAATAGGTAAAGATCAAATTAAAGAGATAGAGTCAAAAATAATAAATTCTTTGGCAGAAGAAAAGTTGAATCCTAAGCTAATAAAGAAGAAGTTGCCAAGACACTTTTTGACTCTCAAGAGAGATACCAAAATAGAAATAAGTCATGACATGAAAAATAGATGGACTCAATTAGATATAAAAACTGCTGATCGTCCTGGTTTACTTTCTTCTATTTGCAGAGTGTTTGCTAAAAATAATGCTTTTATAAAAAAAGCAAGAATATCAACTTATGGAGAGAGAGCTGAAGACAGGTTTTGTATTTCTTCTTTAGAAGAGACCCCTTTTCTTAAAAAACCAGCATTAGATAAATTAATTTCAGACTTAAGAGAGTCTCTTGACCCCAAAAATTACTGAATAATTGTCTAAATCTCTAAATTGAGAGTCAAAAAGTTGACTACCCATGAATGAAGACTATTATGCTGCGACTCAATAAAAAGATAATTTATTAAAGAAAGAGAATGACTGACTGGTTTGCTATAGGAATAGGGTCTAGAAACTCCCAAGGGGATTGGCTTGAAGTTTTTTATCCTAAAAATCTTATAAATCCTTCAGAGGAACTAACGCTCAAAGCCAAGGAATTAGTTAGTTATAAGGAAGGGAATTTTACAAGCTCCATTCCAAGTGACTTAGTTCAAGATATAGCAAAATTATCTAAAGACTTTTCATCACTAGAGGCTGAAAGAACTGTACTGGTATTTGTTGACTCTAAACTACCTCCTAATGATGTTCCTTCTTGTTATCTTAGACTTCATCTTCTCTCTCATAGACTAGTAAAACCAAACGAAATTAATTTAGAAGATATTTTTACTCTTATGCCAACCGTTGCTTGGACATCAGATGGCCCTAAAGACCCTAAAGAACTTAATGATATTCTTTCTGATAAGAAGATTAATAATGAAGCTATACATATTCATTCATTGGATAAATTTCCTTGCCTAACAGACTATGTTGTTCCAGAAGGCGTAAGAATAGCGGATAGTCATAGAGTTAGATTAGGAGCTTATCTAGGTGAAGGGACCACGGTAATGCATGAAGGGTTTATCAATTTCAACGCAGGCACTCTAGGAAAAAGTATGGTAGAGGGTAGGATTTCACAAGGAGTTATTGTTGGCAAAGGAAGTGACCTTGGAGGAAGTTCAAGTACCATGGGAACTCTTTCTGGCGGCAATGAAACACTTATATCAGTGGGTCAGGATTGTCTTCTTGGAGCCAATTCAGGTCTTGGAATTCCTTTAGGTGATAGGTGTGTTGTTGAAGCGGGCTTGTACATTACTGCTGGAACTAAAGTAGAAATGATCAAATCTAATAGTAAGGTAGAAGAGGTCAAAGCCTCAGAGCTTTCTTATAAAGACGATCTTCTATTTATAAGAAATTCTCTTACTGGAGCTGTTCAATGCAAGCCGAATCCGAAAACAGTTAATCTTAACGAAGAATTACATTCTAATAATTAACCTGTGTCGGAAGTACTAGAACTAACAAAAGAACTCATAAAGAGGGAATCCATTACACCTTTAGACGAAGGTTGTCAGGATTTGGTTGCGACTCGTCTTAAGAAATTAGGATTTGTTATTAAGCATTTACCTTTTGGGGAAGTCTCAAATCTCTGGGCGACCTACGGAAAAGGTGAAAAGACTCTTACTCTGCTTGGTCATACTGACGTGGTCCCAACTGGCCCAATAGAAAAATGGACTAATGATCCTTTTGAACCAACGGAAAGAGATGGGTTACTATTTGGACGAGGAGCTGCTGACATGAAAGGAAGTGTAGCTGCCTTCGTAGTCGCTGCTGAGGAGTTCTGCAAGAAAAATCCCAACCCCAATGGGAGGCTTAGCATTATGCTGACTAGCGATGAAGAAGGGCCTGCCAAAGACGGCGTACGTAAAGTAATTAAATATTTAACCGATCAAGGTGAAAAAATAGACTGGTGTCTTGTTGGTGAACCGACCGCAGAAAAACGATTAGGGGATGTAATAAAAATTGGAAGAAGAGGATCAATTAATGGTGAGATTAATATTAGAGGAATTCAAGGGCATGCTGCCTATCCTCACAATGCTGAAAACCCTATACATACAAGTTCTGAAGCCTTAAATGAAATTGTAGCGCTTCAATGGCCAGATGAAAGTGGGCAATTCCCAGATAGCGTTCTTCAAGTTTCTAATATCCAATCAGGTACAGGAGCACATAACGTTATTCCAGGAGAATTAAGTTTAAAACTTAACGTTAGATACTCTCCCTCCATATCTTCTCAAACCGTCATTGAGGCCGTTGAAGGAATACTTCAAAAACACAAACTAAACTTTAGTGCAAACTGGGAAGACAGCGGTGCTCCTTTTCTGACAACATCCACTACCTTAATTGATTGCGCTATTGAGTCCATAACAAATGTGACGGGAGTGAACGAAGTGGAGCAATCTACTGCGGGCGGAACCTCTGATGGCAGGTTTATTGCACCAACTGGGAGTGAGGTCGTAGAAGTAGGTCCTTTAAATGCTTCGATTCACAAAATAGACGAGGCAGTTAGTGTAGAAGAACTAGAAATGTTGACAGAGATATACCGAAAAGTGATTACAAAACTTCTTACTTAATTAGTATCCTTAAATTTAAATTCTATTAGCTGTCTTTTTTTGTAGTTACCCGATAACTTAGAAAAGAAGTCAAGTATTCTCATAGAAGGGTATTTTTTATGAAGTAGCCTATAACCTAATTTAATAGACTCTTCTTGGTCTTGATCTAATAATTTTGCTTCCGCACTTAACCATTCTCCATGCAAATCACCCTTAAAGTTACATATAGCAACCTTCACCGAAGAAAAGTTTCTTATTCTTTTTACTTTACCCGCTTCTCCATGAGAAAAGACATAAAAAGAATTTTTATCTTCATCTTGAGCAAACCAAACAGGGGTATTTACTAAAGAACTATCCTTTTTTTGAGTTGAAAGATTAATGTATTTTTCTTTATCGGAAATCATTCATCCGGAACATTGTCTGTTTTAGCGCCTTTTATGAAAA
>CAXFFS010000078.1:0-6295 GCA_964002385.1 uncultured Gammaproteobacteria bacterium
TTAACTGATGAAGTCAAAGGATTAGATGCAGCTCCGTGGGCATTTGTTGATCTACTGGCAGGAGGGAATATAGGAACACGCATAGTCCGATTAGACTTAGAATAAAATTTTTAAAGAATACTATTGTGATTAGTTAAAAGCGCTGAGAATTTCTTCATCAAACTGCTCCAACAAGTTCACGTTTCCAGAGGGGATGCCTCCAAACATAATCTCTGCTATGCCGGCCTCTTTAAATTCACCAATGCGGTCAATGATGTAATCCTTAGATCCCGCCACTGTTCCAGACCCTAAGCCTTTAACTGCTCTATCAATTAAGTTTTGATCTTCGGTAAGATAACAGGGCATTAATAAAGTTCTTCTGATTTCGTTTGGATCCCGACCCCAATCTTCACAATGCTTCTCTAGGATAGATGATTTGTTTTGATAGTGCTCCAGTGACATTCCTCCGCCTGCCCATCCATCAAGGTTCATTACATCGCCATAACGAGCAAGGGTTCTAAGTGTTCTTTTTGGTCCGGTTCCACCCACCATAATCGGAATAGGATCTTTGAAACTACCAGGAGAAAGTTGACCTTGTACAATTTGATAATGCTCACCAGTGAAGTCAACAGGCTCGTTGTTGTGTATTAGCTCACGAATTAACTGACAGGCTTCTTCAAATCTGTCTTGACGTACTTTCATCGACGGGAATTCCCAGCCGTAGGCTTCATGCTCTCTTTGATACCACCCCGCCCCTATGGCCAGTGTAAAACGACCTTCGCTCACGGTATCAATAGTCCCAGCTATTTTTGCTACATGCGCAGGATTACGATAAGTATTGCCGAGGACTAAGTTGCCTAAACGAAGTTTTTTTGTCATTCCTGCAACAGTCGCAATTGCTGAAAGCCCTTCAAAAGCTGTCAGGGCCTCTTGTTCACTATCCGCACCGGGGGGAATGTAATGATCAGCAAACCAAACACTATCCCAATTGCCTGCTTCCATTGCCATTACAGAAGCGCTTATTTCTTCCCAGCTGGTTCGATAAACATTAACCTGAACTCCAAAATCCATAGATCAAAGATTAATAGTTAATTTACAAAAGTCAAAGTTGCTTCATCAATTTGTTAGTCTTCAGACAAATCTGTCTGCAGCCTTACATAATTTCTATAATGGCTTTCTTCATTATTCATTAGTTCTCCAGGTGAACCCTGTTCGAGAATAACCCCATCTTCAAGAAAAATAATTTTGTCAGCATTGGCAATGGTTGATAAACGATGGGCAATGATAATAACCAAACGATCCTTGGAAGCTTCTTTCAATGCATTGACAAGGTACTGTTCAGTTTCTGGATCAAGAGCTGAGGTGGGTTCGTCTAAAATAAGAATTTTAGAATCTCTCAACAAACCTCTAGCAATAGCTATCCTCTGTTTTTGTCCGACCGAGAGTTTACTTACTGCAGTTGAGCCAAGCTTGGTTTCATAACCTTCAGGTAGAGAGATTATAAAATCATGTATTCCAGCAATTTTGGCGACCCTTTCAACTTCAGCTTGTGAGGCTTCAGGTTTGCCGAAACAAATGTTGTCAAAAATACTTAAAGAGAAGAGTTGAGTTTCTTGAAACACGTAAGTAATTTGGCTTCTTAGACTTTCTATTTTTATATCGCGCACATCAACACCATCGATGAAAACTTCTCCTTCAGTTGCCATATGATATCTGGGCAGAAGATAGGCTAGACTTGTCTTGCCTGATCCCGTGGGTCCGACAAAAGCTACTATTTGGCCTATTTTGGCTTCAAAAGAAACATCTTTAAGCGCTCTACGGCCATCTGGGTATACCAACCCAGCACCCTTTATTGCAATATCTTCACTAATTGTGTCTATTCTTAAATGACCTAAATCCTCCTCAACTGGAAGATCCATAAGAGCAAAAACCCTTCTCATGCCAGGTGCAAATCTTTGAAGGTGAATCCAAAGTGTCGCAAAAGAAATTGCAGGTCCTGCCATCCATCCAAAATAGAACATTAATGAACCATAATTACCTGGAGTTAGGTCTCCATCAATTACCCTGGAAACAACTACCCAAAAAGCGATGGTTAAGATCAACACTCCTCCTAAACCTTGGGCATTTGCTAATAGTATTTCTACAAATACTGTAAAGCGAAATCGTTTAAAAGATTCCTTACTGTCTTCTCCAAACCTCTCTCTTTCCTTATCATCTCCTCCTAGACTTTGAACCGCTAGGATGTTATCCATTCCCTCTTCTATAGTGCTAGTAGTTACAGACCCTGAATGTCTACTTTTCTCTTGGACTCTTCTCATGGCTGAAGAGAAAGGCCCTGTGATTAAGATGTAAATTGGAAATATTGCGGCCGCGCACCAAACAACTTCAGGAACATGAGGAAAAGCACTCATCATGGTAGCCATAGCTGCAATGAATAAGATTGTAGATAATGTAGGACGATTTATTATTTCGTAAAAAATCTGATTAATTGAAGGGCTGTCATACATAACACGATAAATTGCGTCCCCAATTCTCTGGTCTTCTAAAGTTGTTATTGGAAGGGATTGGATGCGATGAAACAACTTAGCTCTAATTAAATGATTGATAGACTGGGTAAGACGAGAATTCATCTTATATTCGTAATACCCAGTTATACCACCAGAAAAACTAAACCCTCCATGAGTCCAGTTATCCTGCTGGGTAGCTGTATCATTGCCCTGTTGCATATCAGCTTCTGAAGTATCTCTTTGCTCATTTGAATAAGCTCCAAAAAATATTACAAGTAAAAAAGAAGACCCTGTTAACCAAGACAAGATTTCCCATGCAGACATGTCTTGCATCAAATCCAGTATAGGATGCAAATAAGTAGGGAAGCCTAGGTAACCGGTTGAACTATCTATGGGGTTACCCAAAACAACATGGTCAATCATGATTTGCAATGTCCAAGGGAGAACAAGTATTGGAAACATTAAAGAAATCAGAGTTAAAACCCATTTAACGGCAAAACGAATTTTGAAAAATCTAACAAATGACCAAGATCTAGCAAGGATACGCAAAGTTTCAACAAATCCCATGTGGGGGATATTTTCGTACTCGGCAGTTAGATCACGAATAGAATTTTGCTGGAATTCTTGTGAGTCCTTGTTTAAGTTACTACTCATTAACTCTCTTCCCCAGATTGCTGATTAGTTAGGTTGGATTCTGCTTCCACAAAAGCTTTGTACTTTCCATTTTCATTCCTCATAAGTTCTTCATGAGTCCCGTTCTCTAAGATCTTTCCTTGGTCCAAATAAAGGATGTTGTCAGCACGACGGATGGTAGATATACGATGAGTAATCAAAAAGATGATTCGATCTTTTCCCCACATCGACAAATTCCTCATAACTTGTTGTTCAGTAACTGCGTCCAGTGCGGCAGTTGGTTCGTCTAAGATAAGTATTGGTGTGTTCCTGACCACAGCCCTAGCTATAGAAAGTCTTTGCCTCTGTCCAGTAGATAATTTTCCTCCTCTATCGCTCAGAACAGTGTCTAAACCTTGAGGAAGATCATGGACATATTCATCCATGCAAGCTATTTCAATAGCTTGATTAATAGTAGAGTCATCAGCCTCCGGGGCAACATATCTAATGTTGTCTCTTACACTTAGAGAAAACAGTACATTTTCTTGAAGAGCAATTGCGGCTTTTTCCCTTAAAGAAGCAATAAGGTATTTATTTAAAGGAGTACCATCAATCTTGATCAAACCCGAAGATGGCTCATACAGACGCAGTAATAAAGACATTAGGGTAGTCTTACCAGATCCAGTGGGGCCAATTATGGCTGTGATGGTCCCAGGTTTGGCTGTAAAACTTACTCCTTCAAGTACTGGAATTCCTGATTCGTATTCAAAATTAATATTTTCAAAACTAATTTCTTTTTCTGGTTTTATTAAAGGTTTCGCATCGGGCTCGTCTTCGATATCGGGCTCGATATCTAAAATATCGAATACCCTACTTAAACCCATTGCCATGTCTTGTGCTGTTAACCAAAGACGCATAAATAACCTTACATTGTTTGAGGTAGTATGAAATTGTGTTCTAGCCCACTGAAAAGCTCCTAAATTCCAAACTACCCAACTTACCGCCATTAGCGCTATCAACTCATTTGCATAAGTTTTATTACCTTGATTAGCGCTATAACCCATAAAGAATTCACCTGAAAGGAGAAATATTGATGCGATGACAAACATTATTATCATTAGAAGAGCAACCAGCCTACGAGACTGAAAGGCTGCATTCATAGCAATCACAGAATCCTTTTCCATACCCTCCTGAATTCGATCACCAGCATCATATGCTTTGATAAGTTTCAGAGCGGCAAACGATTCTTGGATCCGAGAGGTAAGATCTGAGGTGGTAGCCCTGTATACAAGACTTCTTATTCTCATCCTAGGCATAGCCCATCTAGCCCAGAAGATTGTTGGAATGGCTAATGACAAGGCTATAAATCCCATGGTTGGACTGAGAAAAGAAAGTAAGAAAAGAGCATAAATGTAATACCAAAAACTTAAAGAAAGTTCCACCAAACGTCCTATAACAGCATTAACTTGTGCACTGTCTGCATAAATTCTAAAAATTGAATCACCTGTCCTATGTCCACTGTGATAAGAAAGGGGTAATTGATGCCATCTTCTAACCAGTGCAATTCGCATATTTTGATTAATTTGCTGCATGATCCAAACTGTGTAATACGGAACTATCATTCCTATAGGTAAGTTAAAAGCCCATAGAGACAAAGAAAGATAGACCCAAGACCATTTCAGATCATGTCGCTGTTCTACGGTTAAAGATTCAGTATTTTCACTACCCATTTCCGGCGCTCCAAACCACCAAGAGGAAGCAACTTCTTGCTGAAGGGGCTCAGTCTGCAATAAGGACATGCTTAAAAGATCAGCAATTATTATTCCTAAAGGTAAAGTGACTAAACCTTGAACAGCTGCTAGTAGATAAAGATAAGTTAGATGAGAATGTAACCTGAAGCGAGTAACAAGCCTTCCAGACTCAAACCTGAATTGGACTACCCAACCTAAGCCACAACAAAGAGTAAGTAGAATTCCATAAATGATTGGTCCAGTACCGTTTAGAACCAAAATACAGAGCAAAAGAGTGAAGAATGTGCACAAAGCTAGGAAAATAGCTACAGCTGATTGCCTGATTCCAGATAACTTTCCTAACGCTAAGAGCCACATGCTCAAAACCATAGAAGCAACAAAGATATAAAGAGTGCTCTCAGCAGTGCCTAATTCAATGTTTATAAGACCAAATAAAGGTCCTAATATAGCTATTGCGGTAGCCAAAACCGGTGCATAAATAAGTCCGTAACCATCTCCAGCTAAAGGATCAGCAACCTCCTGGCTAGTTCCGTTTCTTCTCGTATACCACCTACCTAAAAAATAAGGTCTTACAAAAGGCCATGACCTAAAAAGCAGGACAATGACCTCTCGAAGACCATGAGCATCTTCATCAATGGTTTTGTTTTTCTCCTCTGGTATGTCTCCATCAGTTAAAAAAGGTAAAGCGATGGCCCGTTTAAAGTCTTTAGGATCAAGTTCTGATTTAGGTATTCGGTCACTTAGAAACCACATACCTATTGGTATAGCAATTGCAATGATCATCATCCCTAAAGAGACGATGGCAAACGCGTTCATAAGATTTCCTCTCTTTTTTCTTCTTCTTGTCTTTCCCAAGTCTCGTACATTTCAAAATAGCTTCCTTTTTTCTGAATCAGCTCTTCATGTGAACCCATTTCAACTATCTTTTGTTCATCGACTACAACTATTACATCTGCCCTTCTAGTGGTAGCTAATCTATGAGCTATTATTATTGCAGTCCTACCTTCTAATAATTTATCAAGAGCCTTTTCAATCCTAGCTTCGTTCTGTTGATCAATGTTTGAGGTAGCTTCATCAAGTATTAAAACTCGTGGCTTGCTTAGAAAAGCTCGGGCCAGAGCTAATAACTGTCTTTCACCTGAAGAAAGAGATGATCCTCTTTCATGACAATGTGTTTCCAGTCCTTCTGGAAGTCTTTTAATCATGTCTTCAATACCAACGGCTTTACAGGCTTCTACAACTTCCTCATGCGTTGCGTCAGGGCTGGCAAACAATATATTTTCTTTTATGGTTCCGTGAAATAAGAACGGCTCTTGAGGAACTATTCCAAGCTGTCTGTGTAGAGATTGTAGTGAAATATCTTTTAGATTAATGTTATCAAGAGTTATAGAACCCCTAGTGGGGTCATAGAATCTACATATGAGTTTTGCAATTGTTGATTTTCCT
>CAXFFS010000079.1:0-6208 GCA_964002385.1 uncultured Gammaproteobacteria bacterium
TCTGCCGTTTCAGGTTTGAACATTTCATCGGGTAAAACCTCTAACAATCCATTATTTAATACTGTGCCCCATATTTCATAAACTCTTTCTACTTCAGGGGCCTCAACCTCTTCAACCTGCCAACCATTGTCAGATAAGATTGACCCTGCCTTTTCTATTTCTTTTATGGTTGCGTCAGGAAGTTTGAAATTTGAAATCTCTTTTACTAATGCCGCTTTCGGCTTTGTTGGAATAGGACCATCTAATGGGGCATCAACGGATTGCGGGTCATCAATATGACGCCCAGCCATTACTGCTAAACCTGCCTTTAAATCTTTCACCGAACGAGCCATAGGTCCGTCTGTTAAAAAGGCTCCTGAAATACCCATATCTACAAAAGGATCTATAGAGCTTACAAAAGGTATTCTGCCTATAGTGGATTTAAGCGAAGCAATACCACAACAATAAGCAGGATTTCGAAGAGAACCTCCAATATCATTTCCTAGTCCAAAAGGGCTCATTCCAGTTGCAATAGCTGCAGCTTCGCCTCCGCTTGAACCCCCGGGAGTTAAGCCTTTATTCCATGGATTAAAGGTCCTACCTCTCAAAGGATTATCTGTATCCAAGCGCATGCCCATCTCAGGGAGATTAGTTCTTCCTATAGGAATTGCTCCAGCTTCTATCATTCGATCAACTATAGGTGCATTTCTTGGAGGCATTGATTCAGCCAATAGAGGAACGCCTTGGGTAGTAGGAGTCCCTTTAAAATCTATATTTTCTTTAATGGTAAAAGGAACTCCATGAAAAGGTTTTTTGCGGTCTTCATCAGTAGCATTATCTGCCTTTTCTGCTGCTTTTAGAGCTGACTCCTCTAAAGTCAAAGTTATTGCATTTAAATCAGGATTTATCTCAGATATTCTATTTAGGTGAGCTTTAACAACCTCTTTACTTGAAGTTTCATTTTTTTTAATTAAGTCAGCTAACTCAGTAGCGCTTTTTGTACACAATGCATCCATAATTTTCTCCTTTAGGTAATATAAATTAAATTCCCTTTCTGAGATATACCTTTTAGCAACACCCGCACAAAGAAGGAGCTGACCGTGCAATCAATAATCGAGTAGTTGTTTCTTCACCTTTCTTCATTTCGACTGAAGGTTGATTGGCATTGTATTGAATGCCCTTGTTCATTTGTTTTTTCTGTTCTTCTGAAAGTACATAGCCAGTTCTTATATGAAATAAATGATTTGCCACTTCTGTGTTCAAAACCACTTGTCCAGAAGAATCGACTGAATAATCGTTAAAAGGCTTACCGTCACAAAAAACTTCTATTTGGTTGGCATCAGGAATATTTGAAACACTGACTTTAGTTTTTTTATTAGTTTTTGTCCGATCTCCATCTTCAATCTGAAACACAAGTAATCCTTCAGTGTCGTCATGCCAAGCCTGTCTTACTCCTACAGCAGGAAAATCAACATTATGAATTGTCGGGGAATAATATTTAGTTAAATTAGGTTCTTTAAACAATTTCTCCCAGGCACCGCCATCACAAACTTCAGCACACATAGCCAAAGCAGAAAGCTGTCCTCTTGGCCAATTCTCTCCAAGATTAAACCAGAAACCAAATTGACTATCATTTAACCCAAAATATCTAGGTTCAAAGTTTTCTTCAGCAAATTTCCTTAACCTTTCATAGGTTATCTGATCATCAAATTCTTTTGATATGGACAATCCTAAGGCTAACATTCTGTCAGCTAGACCGATTTGGCCTGAAATAGGTTCTGCGGGATCATCCCATTTTAAAAATCTAACGCCCTCCCTGTAAAGTAACTCAGCAAACTCGGGGGCTTGAGGTTTTGCATAGAATGCTATAGCTAAAGCATGCGCGGGCGGAATTTTATGATGGTGATTTTTTAAGGCATCGTAATACATGGTGACCCATTGCAAAGTTCCTTTTTTATCAAAGCCATAATATTTATCTTTAGTGTGATCAAGCCAAGATTTGTATGCAGAATGTGAGTCTTTATCAAATACATTGTCATACATTTGCAGCCCTAAACCTGCTGCAGATAAACAAAAAGGCCAGGACTTAGTGTTTTCACAATGAGGTCCCATAGGGGTCTTTGTCCAGGTCTCATATAGATGATCAACTAACTGATGTTGGGTCCATTCAAATCTTGCACTGTTTACTCCCGCCAAATCAAATGGAGAAGCCCACTTGTCTTTACCACTAACGTAGGTATGTAAAGCTTGAGTTAGATTTAACCAGCCTTTAAAAAATAAATTACCATCAGCTCCTATCGGATCAGGTTGTAACCCCCAAGGAGCTACCCCATTTGCTGTCCAGCCAGGAGCATCGTAATCACCCCAAAATTCTTCCGGGATTAAAGTCCCTTTCCACTCTAAAGGATATTTTGATCTGTCAGGGTCGTGACCAAATTGGGATAACCAATCAACCGCTGCCCAATAGGTAATAGATCTTTCGGCAATCTCGTCTAATATTTCAGTGTAAATTTCCCTCCATGCGGGAGTCCGGTCTGCCATCAAACCGAGTGCATAGGTTGATTCCTGAAGATCAAAGCGTGGAAAAGAGCACATAGGTGGCGTAGAACTTCTGTCCCACCACTCATGTGGATCTCCATCTTCTGACCAATCATCAGATGTAGTGGCTTTTTGGTAAAGAAAGTTTAACCAGCCAGCAGCCCTTTTGTTGAGTTCTGGATAATCATTATTAAATTGCTGCATTAAAGAATTTCCTTTCTATCTATTTTACTGTTTATAGATTGTAGGAAGTAGATCACCAAGGTAACTCATCTCTTCAATACAGTGTTTTTGTAAAGCCAACCCTTCTATCTCTGATACTGTAAATCGTCGACTAATTGGGTTATTAGCAACAAGGGATAAAAGAAAATTCTGCCATTTAGCTGCTTCTCGGTCTGAAACCACCCCCAGCCAAAAGCGTGAACGTAGCTCTATGCCCCAAGGCGTATCTTGTGCAACATGACACATCTCAGCAATGTTCAAGCTAGAATCCAATTCACCAACCCGAGCACATAGAACAACAGTGTTTTCGTCACTAGGATCATAACCTATGATCTCCTGAGGCAATGCAAATTGGATCCTAAGTTTACTCAATTCTCCTCCGATGTACTCATGCACTAGATGGTGGGAACCAGTGATTTCACCCGATTTTTTGTGCTCCCAATCCATCCATACATGATCTTCAGGATGCCACATTTTGTAGTGTTCAGTAGTTTGTAGATAATCTGTAAACCACCATCGGAACATATTTGAAGTAACCTCTGGCATGTTTACTAGACTGGAGACTTCGACAGAACCATCTCGTAATCGACGAACACCAGACTTAAATTCTTCATAGTTAAGATCATTAAAATCCTGTTGTGTGCTCTGCCTACTAGGCAGAGTAAATTGAGTAACTGAAACAACAATTACTATCAGTAAAAGAACAAAAAAAAGGGTTCTTTTCATAAAGGAATTTATCTTTAGTTTATAAAGTCTTCTCTTGAGCGCCACAAGGCGATCATAGGAAGAGAAAAAATGAATGCCGAAATAAAAGCAAATACCAGACTACCCATATCATTTAAGATATTCCAGATAAACATTGCGATTACAACTTGAGCCGCGTAAACGCTTGCCCAAGGCCACATCCAAGTCTTCATTCGCCAAAACCCGTAAGCACCTAATCCATAAATTAGCCAATGCAATGGTTCTGTGGCTTTGGCCCACCATCCTGTTAAGGTAAAGCCAAACCATATTTCTTCATCTCCTTCTACTGGTTTTAAAAACAAATCAAACGGTAAATAAATAAAAGTCATGTATAAACAAAAGTAAAAAATCAGGCTCATCCACCAAGGCCTAGAGTGCCAATCTTTACTTAAATTACCTAATAAAGAACTAATACTTTCCATATCTAATCCAGTCCACTAACAATAACAATGTTAGCTGTACTGGCAGCAAAGCGATGCTGAACCAAATCCTGATATTCCGTAGACTTATACCAATCTAAAGCGTCTTCTTGAGAAGGAAATTCAATAAGTACGGTTCTTGTAAAAGGCCACTGTCCTTCCAGTAGAAGTTCATTTTCTTCAACACTCAATATCTTGCCTTTATAAGTTAAAAAGATATCCATAAAACCAGCTTCATATTTGGCATATTTTTCCTGGTCCTTAATATCTATTTGGGCAATTAAGTAATGCGCCATACAAGTTAGTTAACTAAACCCTTGCATCGGGAAATATTTTTAGAAAGTTTTCTGAATAAAATAGATTTTTTGTGCTTTCATCCCTATCTACTAAAAATCTTTCAAACCTTCCTATTGGATCACTTGTTCCTTCAACATGAGGATAATCACTTGAAAAAAGATAAAGTTCAAGATGTGAAGCATCCATTAACATACTGACATCCTCATGATGAAAAGGAGTAAAAGCCATTTGTTCTATTAATTGTTCTGATGGCTTTCTTTTAATCTCGCTTAAGTTTTTATCAACCCTACTCCAGGTTTTAACCACATAGTCTAATCTTTGTAACATTTCTGGAACCCATCCAGCTCCTAATTCAACACTTGCTCCTTTAAGTTCAGGATGTCTTTCAAAAACTCCATCCAAGACCATCATTGATACAAAAGTCTCCGGTCCTTGATGCATAACAACCATATCTTTAGCTCTGACATTTTCTCCTCCCCCCATCCAATCTTTACTTGGTGGTTTTCCGTTATCTGACCAGCTTTTATCCAATTGAAGGGGTGAACCTCCAACGTGCATCAAGAAAGGGATTCCTTCTTCAGAGAGCTTTCGCCAGAAAGGGTCGAGAGCAAGATGTCCCGGAGACCTATCTCCACAAGCGTAATGAGGGACCCATATAGCTTCAAGACCTGATTTAATAGCAAAATCTAATTCCACCATAGCTAATTCAGGTTCGTGTAGAGGAATGACTCCAACACCCATTAGTCTTGGATCTTCAGAACAAAAATCTGACATTGCTCTATTGTGAGCCCTTGTAGCTCCGTAACGTAATTCAGGAGTTATCTTAACGCCTTGTTTGTCTACGTATTTAGCTTTGCCTCTTAAATCCCTGAAAGGAGTTACTACGCTATGTGTTGCAAAAACTAATTGTTTCTTAAAACCCAACATGTCCATAGCAACGCTTCTATCAGCACGGTTGAATGCTCCTAGTGCTTGAATCTCTTTTGATTCAGCAATTAATCTATCTCCTAAAGCAATCTGTGTTTCCACGTGTTCTTTGCTGTGTTTTCCACCGTTATTAACTATTTCTTCAACCTCTTCGTCAGTAACAAGGCTAGCTTTGTAATTAACTGGTGGTATTAAATCTTTAAATTCTTTATCTGCGTAATCTATGATGAAATTCGGAAGCTCCATCACATGGCTATCTGCATCATAGAAGTCTCGATTATCAGGGGCGTAGGCCATAATTATTCTCCTAGAAAATTGATTTTATGATACCACCAATCTCTTCTGTCTCTATGCATTTGTATGGATAGCATTCCTATAAAGATAACCATTTTGTTATATTGGTTTAAAACGAGGAATAAACATGTCTACAGGAATTTTAGATTACACAGCTAACTTAAGAGAATACCTTTGGGAAAAGGGAATGGAAGAACATCCTGCCTTAACAGAATTAAGACTAGAAACCGCTAAGTTACCACAGTCGATGATGCAAATATGTCCAGAGCAAGGGGCCTTGATGGCAAATTTAATAAGATTGATGTCAGCCAAAAAAACTCTAGAGATAGGTACCTTTACTGGCTACAGCACTTTAAGTGTGGCGTTAGCCCTTCCCGAAGACGGGGAGCTTATAGCGTGTGACATTTCTGAGGAATGGACTGCCATGGGGCAAAAGAAATGGGAACAAGCTGGAGTATCACATAAGATAAATCTAAAGCTTGGACCAGCCGTTGACACACTGGACTCATTGTTAAAAGAAGGTCAACAAGGTTCTTTTGATTTCGCTTTTATCGATGCCGACAAAGCCAATTACCCTGCCTACTATGAAAAATGTTTACAACTATTACGAAAAGGTGGAGTAATAGCGATAGATAATGTTTTGTGGGGTGGATCGGTTATCGATTCTAAAAGAAATGACGAGGACACTAAGGCAATTAGAGAGCTTAATGATTTCATCAGAAATGATAAGAGAGTTTCAATCTCTATGGTTCCTATTGGAGATGGTTTAACTCTTGCGTTTATAAACT
>CAXFFS010000080.1:0-6003 GCA_964002385.1 uncultured Gammaproteobacteria bacterium
CTGACCTTTTGTAAATAGATCAGACTCTAATTACATCTACTAAGAATTATATTTATTTAATTCTGCTCTTGCTATTGCCCTTCTGTGAACTTCATCAGGTCCGTCGCCTATACGTAAGAAGCGGGTTGAAGTAAAAAGACGAGCTAAAGGTGTGTCTTGAGATACCCCAGCCCCTCCATGAATTTGGATGGCCTTATCGATAACTCTTACTACCATGCTAGGAACAGCTACTTTTATCTGGGCTATCTCGCTTTTTGCTATTTTATTTCCAACTTTATCCATCATATAAGCAGCTTTTAAAGTAAGAAGCCTACACATCTCAATTTCGGTTCTGCAGTCTGCAATGACGTCATAATTTCCTCCTAATTCAGCTAACGGCTTTCCAAAAGCAACTCGTGATGTTGCTCTTTTACAAAGCAGCTCAAGGGCCCTCTCGGCTTGACCAATCATCCTCATACAATGGTGAATTCTTCCTGGACCTAATCTTCCTTGAGCTATTTCAAAGCCTCTGCCTTCTCCAAGGATAAGATTTTCTTTAGGGACTCTTACGTCTTTAAAGGTTAAATGAGCATGTCCATTGGGGGCATGATCTACTCCATAAACAGTTAACATTCTCTCCAGTTTGATTCCTTCAGCATCAGTAGGAACTAAAATTTGAGATTGCCTTTGATGTCTGGGATTCTCTGGATTTGTCACCCCCATGAATATCATTACTTTACAATTTGGATTCCCAAATCCTGAAGTCCACCATTTTTCACCATTTATTACGTAATCATCTCCATCTGCAACTATAGAACTACATATATTGGTAGCATCAGACGAAGCAACTCCAGGTTCTGTCATAGCGAAAGCAGACCTTATTTTTCCGTCTAGTAAAGGCAGTAACCATTGATCTTGTTGTTCTTTAGAACCGTACTTATCTAAAACCTCCATGTTTCCACTATCAGGGGCAGAGCAATTAAAGACTTCTGATGCAAAGCCAACTTTGCCCAATATCTCTGCCAATGGTGCATATTCAAGATTGGTTAAACCAAACCCATTTTGGCTCTCAGGTAGAAAGAAATTCCAGAGCCCTTGTGCCTTTGCCTTGGATTTAAGTTCTTCAAGTATAGGCGGTACTCTCCACGGATTTCCCTCCTCCCTAAAAGAATCCATCTGAGACGCATAGACTTCTTCTGCAGGCCAGATGTAATCCTCCATAAATTTAGATACTTGAACAATCAGTCCCTTTGTTTTATCACTTTGTTCTAAATTCATAAGACATATTTCTTTATAATAGCCAATCATAATTGAAATGGAGCTAAATATGAGAAACGTTTATCTTTTAATAATCAGTCTCAGTCTTATTTCTTTTAATGCATCAGCATTAGAAAAACCTGAGCCAATGAACGAGCAAGAATTTGATCAGCTTTTCGAGGAAATATCTAATTGGGGAAGATGGGGTTCAGAAGATGAGTTGGGAACCTTAAACACTATTACTGATAAAAAGAGAAAGCAAGCTGCCAGATTAGTTAAGGAAGGCAAAACAGTATCTTTAGAATTAGAGTTAAATAAAACTCCAAATATGATAAATGCTCTTCCTTTTGAACATGAAGTTTTCTTGTTTGGAGCAGAAGAAACATTGGAACTTGGTTTAGATCTAGCAGACTTACCTGAAATTGCAGGAGATGTTTTCTCTATTAATTATCATGGCTTCAGTCACTCACATATGGATGGGTTACCTCATTTTGCATACAAAGGGAAAATGTATAACGGATTCCCTTTTGAACCTAACGTACCTAAAGGTTTTACCAAACTAGGGGTAGAAAACATTGCTGAAGTAGGTGTCTTCACTAGAGGCGTGCTTGTTGACTTGCCTAAATTCTTAGGAATAGATTTTATACAACCAGGTAATTCAATAACTATTGAAGTCCTAGAGGCATGGGAAAAAGCTTCTCGAATTAGAGTTTCTTCGGGAGATGTTTTATTGATCAGGACCGGAAGATGGAAAAAGGTTACCCAAGAGGGGCACTGGAATTTTCAAGAAAATGCAGCGGGTTTACATGCAACTGTTGCTAAGTGGCTAAAAGAAAGAGATGTGGCTGCCATAGGTTGTGATGGTGTATCAGATGTCATGCCTTCTGGTACTACAAGACTCAACCCACTTCATGAATTAGCTATTATCAGCCTAGGAATGCCTATCTTCGATAATTTAGATTTAGAAAAACTTGCTGAAGTTTCAAATGAAACTAAGAGGAATACATTTCTTTTTGTGGCTGCCCCACTTAATGTCGAAGGAGCCACTGGTTCTCCGCTGAACCCTATGGCTATTTTTTAAATTACGGATGTGCCTCCTTAGCTCAGTTGGTAGAGCAGAAGACTCTTAATCTTTTGGTCGTAGGTTCGAATCCTACAGGGGGCACCAACTTTTAATAAAAATTTGAAAATTAAAACTGTGTCTGTAAATAAGCTGTAGCTTTTATCCCCTCATCCTTTGCCATTCTTCCCAACCCAGGTAGCTAGTAAAATTTTGGTCATCAAAGAAAATGATCGGACCGTTACTAATAAAGAGGTACTCAGTGTCCTCTAAAGCCGTTGTTTTGTCGTGAAGCATTCCATTTGGTTCATAAACATAATCTCCTGCATTGAGAAAACCGTCTCTAACTTGTAATTTCCCTGAAAGAATAAAAGTATGTGAGCCTGCCAAGTGCTTGTGAGGATCAGCTGAGAATCCTTTAAGCCACTTAAACAAAACTGCCCAACTTCCGCTTTCTGAACCAGTGTATAAAATCTTAGCAAATGCCCTCTCATCACCTTCAACATACTGCATCCAATCCATCTTTGATGCTTCAACCAAAGTATCCATTAATTCACTATTAACTGGTTTTATTTCTTGTGGTAAACCCATAATAAACCTCCCTAATTCATTATTTTTTAACAGGCTTAAGTTAAACCTAAACTGTTAATAGTTCAAGTATCATTTTTAACTGTCTTTGAATCTTTTGGTCGTAGGTTCGAATCCTACAGGGGGCACCATTTATTCTTTTATTATTTTCATAACTGGATCAAAGGCACTTCAATCCAAAAAAATAAACTTAATATCTAACGCCTTGGTTGGCAGAATTTTTCTTTGGTCTTTTTTTGTGCCAAACAGCCTTGCCTCTCGAAGGCCTTGCCTTTCGTGAGCTTTTGAAGCCTCCCTGGGGCCTGCCTTTACCTTTGTTACCCGCTTTAGGCTTTGGAGGAGCAGATCTTAAATTTTGAGTTGGCTCAAAACCCTGGATGACCTTGCGTGGAATCTCATGTTTTAATAGCTTTTCAATATCGAACAATAATTTATGCTCATCAGCACTTACCAGAGAAACCGCTTTCCCTTCTTGGCCAGCTCTGGCGGTTCTTCCTATGCGATGAATGTAATCTTCCGGTACATACGGAAGGTCAAAATTAACAACTTGGGGTAATAAATTAATATCTATACCTCTGGAGGCAATATCAGTAGCTACTAATACCTGTGTCTTGGCATCTTTAAAATCGTTTAAAGCTCTTGTTCTCTGAGCTTGAGATTTGTTTCCATGAAAAGCATCTGCGTCTATACCTTCTTTGTTTAATTGAACTGCCAGTTTGTTCGCACCATGTTTTGTCCTCGAAAACACCAAAACTTGAAACCAGTTTTCTTCTTTTATGCAATAAGCCAGCAACTCCCTTTTCCTGGCTTTATCTACCGGATAAACCACTTGTGTGACTTTATCTACTGTAGAATTATTTGAAGCAACTTCAATCCTTTTTGGAGAATTTAGCAAACTATCCGCCAATGCCTTTATTTCTTTTGGAAAGGTAGCAGAGAAGAGGAGGTTTTGTTTTTTCTTTGGAAGGTAAGTCAAAATTTTCTTTATGTCTCTTATAAAGCCCATGTCCAGCATTCGGTCTGCTTCATCTAAAACAAACACCTCCAGTTCAGAAAGATCTAAGGTCTTTCGATCTAGATGATCTAAAAGCCTACCAGGAGTGGCCACAACAATATCCACTCCTTTTCTAAGCTTATCAATTTGAGTGTTTATGCTTACCCCACCATATAAAGTAGAGGTTCTGAACCTTAAATTATTACCATAACTTCTAAAGCTATCGCCTACCTGGGAAGCCAATTCTCGGGTTGGGACTAGGACCAAAGCTCTCACTCTTCTTCTTTTAGATTCGTCTTTCTGAAATTTCTGCAAAATAGGTAGAGCAAATGCCGCTGTTTTACCTGTACCAGTTTGCGCGCGGGCCATAATGTCGTTACCTTTTATAATTGAAGGAATAGCTTGTAGTTGGATATCAGAAGGATAGGTGTAACCCTTATCTTCAATAGCTTTTTTAAGCTCTGAAGAAAGGCCTAAGGTGTTAAATGACATATTAATATTCTTACTGATAACTAAGATAGACAGTTATCTGATTGTTGGTTTATTTGAGATTAAATGATTTGGTTTATTAGAATTTGGCGCAGTATACCCTTTGAATGTCCGTCTCTATAATTTTAAATTAAATAAAATCAATACTTCTTCTTCTGCTCACTATGAGTGTAATCTATAAAAATGACTCTAAAGGATTACCAAATTTTAAATAGAGAAGCGTGGCAAAAATTTGCAGAGGAGTATAAAGAACCTGCTGAAAAAGCCTGGAAATCAGGTGACCCGCATTGGGGAATTTGGCAACTACCTGAATCAAAACTGGAACTGTTTCCAAATGATCTGAAAGGAAAGAAGTGTATTGAAATAGGTTGCGGAGCTGGATATGTTTCCTCTTGGATGGCCAGAAGGGGTGCTGAAGTCATTGGCATTGATCCAACTCCAAACCAGCTTGAAACAGCAAGACTTTTAGAAAAACAATATCAATTAGGAATCGAATTCATAGAAGGTTTTGGTGAGAAATTACCATTTCCGGATTCTTGTTTTGATTTTGCTATATCTGAATATGGGGCGTCTCTGTGGGCAAACCCTTACGAATGGATCCCAGAGGCAGCAAGGGTATTAAAACAAGGATCTCAATTAGTATTCATGACAAATCATGCTTTTGCTATCTGTTGTATGCCAGATGAAGAAGATGAGAATGTACCTATATCAAAGCAATTACAGCGACCTTACCTAGGACTTTTTAAAAATAAATGGGAATTTTCATCAGATGAAACTGAATTCCACTTACCTCATGGTGAGTGGATTAAACTTCTCCGTGATAATGGATTTATCGTTGAACGTCTCTTAGAGCTTGGTGCTTCTCCAGAATCTAGATCTAGGTATCCTTGGGCAGATGTGGAATGGGCTAGTAAATGGCCATCTGAAGAAGTTTGGTGTGCCCGCCTCTCTCTATAACTGCAGGAGAGATAGGATTAGGATAATATAAGTCTATATCTTAGAATCAGAGTTACACGCTATAAAGCCAAAATAGGATAGCCAAATGAAAGAACAAACAGATTTTGAAGAAAAAAATATAATTCCAGATCCTTGGAGCTTGCCGTTAGAGACGCTAGACGTCTCTAAGGCTGAAATTTTCCAGAGTAACCAGCACGGAGAATATTTTCGAAGACTAAGGCAAGAATCTCCTGTTCACTTTTGTCAAGAAAGCCAATTTGGACCTTTTTGGTCGATTACAAAGTTTAACGATATTATAGCCATAGACAGTGATCACAAGCGCTTTTCTTCTGATACAAATATAGTTATTGGAGACGCTCCACCTGAATTAGTTACACCCATGTTCATAGCAATGGATGAACCAAAACATGGTGTGCAACGCAAATTAGTTCAGCCAGCAGTAGCACCTACACAACTATCTGAACTCGAAGTACTTATAAGACAAAGAGTAGGTAACATTCTTGACAGTCTTCCTATAAATGAAGAATTTAACTGGGTAGAACTGGTTTCTAAGGAAATTACTACTCAAATGCTGGCTACTTTATTCGACTTTCCTTTCGAGGATCGACACCTCTTGCCTTACTGGTCTGACGCAGCCACAACATCTGAAACTGTTGGAATAGAAGTAGACATGAATGAA
>CAXFFS010000081.1:0-5924 GCA_964002385.1 uncultured Gammaproteobacteria bacterium
ATCTTTTTCAATTAAAGAAAGTCCATTTAAATGAAGAGAGTTTAATAATTCTTTTGCTTCTCCACATAAAGGACAGTCTTCGCCTGTGATGAGTATTATTTCCTTCAAGCTACAGCGCCAGAAGTCTTTAAAGTATTGATATCTTCATCTGAAAAGCCAATTGAAGTTAACACCTCATCAGTATGCTCTCCTACAACAGAGGGAGAAGAAACTACTTCGGGTTCAGTTCTAGAAAACCTGGGAGCTGGTGCGGGTTGGGTAACCCCTTCTAAATCTATAAAAGTTTTACGTTCTACGTTGTGAGGGTGTTTGGGAGCTTCAGACATATCCAGAACAGGAGCAAAACAGACATCTGTGCCTTCCATCAATTCACACCATTCATCTCTGGTTTTATCTAAGATTATTTTTTTGATGGCTTCCTTTTTTTCAGGCCATGAATCTCTTGACATTTGATTACCAAAAATTGATTCATCTAACTCCGCAATTTGACAAAGCAAAGCATAAAATTGAGGTTCAATAGAACCAAGAGAAATAAATTTTCCATCCTTACATTCATAGGTATCATAAAAATGAGAGCCTCCATCAAGAAGATTACTACCCATTGAAGTTTTCCACACACCTGAAGATTGCATGGTATAGATCATGGTCATCAGTAACGCAGAACCATCTGTCATGGCGGCATCTACAACTTGACCTTTCTTAGATTCTTTTGACTCTAGCAGAGCAGCAACTAAACCCAATGCTAATAACATTCCACCACCACCAAAATCTCCAATAAGATTTAGAGGAGGAACCGGTGGAGATCCTGGTCTGCCTATGGCTGCTAAGGCGCCAGTTAAAGAAATATAGTTAATGTCATGTCCAGCAGCATTAGCTAAGGGCCCTTCTTGACCCCAGCCTGTCATTCTGCCAAAAACAATTCTTTCATTTCTCTTTGAACATACGTCAGGGCCTAATCCTAACCTTTCCATAACCCCTGGTCTGAAGCCTTCAAATATAGCGTCTGCTGTTTCAACAAGTTTTAAAACTACTTCCACTCCTTCCTCTGATTTCAAATCAACTGCAATTGATTTTTTTCCTCTGTTGGCAGCATCTTGTTTAGATCCTGTACCAATCGCAGATGCCCTATCAACTCTAATAATTTTTGCACCTAGGTCGGCTAAGACCATTCCGCAGAATGGACCAGGTCCAATTCCTGCCATCTCTATTATTTTTAAACCTTTTAATGGTCCCATAATTTTTCTCCTTAAGATTCTTCTTTACCCAAGGGCTTAAGAATTATCAGTAACTGGGGCAATAACGTTAAAGCCCCCATTAAAGCCATGAACATTGCCAGCGAGACAAATAATCCAAAGTAAACAGTTGGGTTAAAGTTTGAAGTAACTAAAACTAAAAATCCAATAATTATTGTAGCTGAAGTATAAAACATTGCCCTTCCGATAGTGTTGTGACTATTTCTCATCGAAACTTCATAATTTGATGTTTTCTTAAACTCGAGTTTAAACCTGTGAATGTAATGAATAGTATTATCGACTGCCATTCCAATGCTTATAGCGGCTACAGTTATTGTCATAATATCTAAGGGTACTTTCATCCAGCCCATGGTTCCAAGTACTACCGATGCAGCTAAAAGGTTAGGAACCATCCCTATCGCAGCTAAATAAAAGGATCTGAATAGAACAATAAACATAATTAGTATTACTACAAAAACAACACCCAAGGTTCCTATCTGAGAGCTGAATAAACTTTGGAGCATGTTGTTATACAGAACTGCTAAACCTGTTAATCGATATTCTTCTTTTTTAAAACCAAACTCGTTCTCTAAGGTATTTTCTATTTCTTGAAGTAACTCATTTCTCTTTAGAGTCTTACTGGTCTCAAGTACTCTAGATGAAATCCTAACTTGATTTTCATCTTCACTGATATATGAACTCAATAAAGTCTCTTTTATATCTTTAGGGAGAAGATTCTTAACCAGCGCTAAATCTAATTCTGAAATTGGCTCTCCATCTTTTAACTCTTTAGCTACCTTAATGCCGCTGGCAACAGATAAAACCTTGCCCACTTCTGGTAAAGAATCCATGTAATCATGTACGGCTTCCAGTCTTTTTATATTAATGATGTTCCACCAATATCCATTGGTTGAAGTTTCATCGAAATCATCTTCGAAATCATCTTCGAAATCTGGCTCTTCTTCAAAATAATCTTTAGGTGCTTCCAGGACTATATCTAACGTAGCTGTGCCTCCCAATTTGAGGTCAAGTAACTCCATTCCCTGATATATTTCAGTAGATTCTTTGAAGTAGTCTATAAATCTGTTTTCTACAGTCAGTTTACTTATTCCCAGTATAGAAAAGATTAATAACAAAGAACTTAAAGTTATGACTACTTTTCCCTTCCTAGACGCGAAAGAAGCAAAATGAAGTGTTAGGCCTTTGCTGAAGTCTTTTTTAGAATCAGAACTTAATTTATTTATTAAAGACATTATTGAAGGTAGGGCAGTAAAAGTAAAAATAAAAGCAAATAAGATTCCCACAACCATCATTTTTCCAAATTCAATTACAGGTTTAATGTCGCTTATAGAAAGTGAAGCAAACGCAACCATAGTGGTTAAGGCAGTATAGAGACAGGGTTTAAACATCTCTTGAATGGTCAAAGAAACTAGTTCATCTTGATTTAAAGTATGCTCTCTACTGGCTATCTCTTGGTACCTAACAATAATGTGAATTGATAGAGATATTGAGATAATTAGTAGGAGCGCAATAAAATTTGATGAAACAACAGTAACCCGCCAATCCACTAGTCCCAAAAAACCTATAACAAATAAACCGACTATTCCACTGCATGAAAGTGGAAGGATTACCCATCTCAACTTCCTGAAGACAACACCTAAAGTAAAAATAAAAATTAAGAAAACACCCACGCCAAAATAATTTAGGTCACTCTTAACAAAACTCATCATATCCGAAGCAATCATAGCTGTGCCTCCAAGATACCAAGATCCGTCATCCGAAGAGTCATTAAGGATTTCTCTTACTTCTTTTACCAGTTTGTCCCTGTCTTTGGCTTCCTGATTATTTAAAGAACTTATTAAAGAATTTACTTGATTAAGCTGTTCTTCAATATCGTCTTCGCTATCATCAATTAACTGCTGTCTTAACTTATAACGTTTTTGTATTGCTTGATCGTATTCAATATTTTCATGCAAGTTCAATTGCAAGGCTGTTGTTTGCCCATCTTTACTGACCAATAATTCTGTGTACAGAGGACTGTCTTGAAACTCTTGTTTGGCTAGATTTAGATCTACTCCATCTTCTTCAATGGTCTTTAGGTTATCTGCAAGCTCACTCATAGACATCTTAGGACTAAAAAGCAAAGGTGCATCAAGATAACTTAATACATCGGCAACCCCTTCCAGATTCTCAAGTTGATCAGCAGTGGTTCTTACATTCTTTATGCTTTCTGGATCAAATAAAGGTTTCTTTGGAGTAAAAAGAACCACTAAAAAATCTGCTGTTGAATATTCTTTGTTGATCTGACGGTAATACTTTAAATCTTCGTCATTTTCTAGAACCAAAGAATCTGAAGAGGCTTCGAGTTTAAAGTTAGGGATATTCAAAGCTGAGATTATTAGTAATCCTAAAACAACACTTAAAACTACGACTGGTTTACCAGAAATAATTGAAGCAAAAGTATGGAGAGTTTTTCTTAGCATTGATTAAATTTATTTCCTTGCGGACTTCCCCATATGCTTCAAGCCTTTAGAATCAGCCAATTCAATTTGTTTTTGTCTTTGAGCAAATCTAGTTTTATCCTCATCAGAAGAGGTGTCATAACAATAAGGACAAGATACACCTTTCTTATATTTTTTAGAACTAATGTCTTCATTAGAAATAGGTCTTCTACATCCAAAACATTGTTCAAAATTTCCTTCTTCTAAGTCAGGGTTCACCGAAACTCTCTCATCAAAGACAAAACACTCTCCTTTCCATAATTGATCTTCTTTATTAACTTTATCAAAGTAATTAAGAACACCTCCATTGAGTTGATAAACCTCTTCGAAGCCTTCACTCATAAAAAAAGAAGATGCAATTTCACATCTAATTCCGCCTGTACAGAACATAGCTATCTTTTTGTTTTTGAAGACCTCTTTATTGTTTTGAATGTACTCAGGAAGATCAGTGAAATGTTTTGTTTCAGGTATTAATGAATTCTTAAAAGAACCAATACGAGTTTCATATTCGTTTCTAACATCCAGCACTATTGCTTCGGGATCTTCTAGTAAATCATTCCAATCTTTTGGGTCTACATGATTTCCTTTTAGATCAAAAATATCAAAATCGCCTTCCAAGGGAAGTAATTTGTCTTTGATCCGTACTTTTAATCTTTTAAAAGGAGTTTTGAAAGACTCTGACCAGGTAGGCTCCAGTCCTTTGATAAGAAAAGTATCCTTTAATAGAGATATAAGATTTTCTAACCCCTTTCTATTACCTGCCAAGGTGGTATTAATCCCTTGAGTTGTAGCAAAGAAGGTGCCCGAAAGATTTTCTTTAAAAGCTATTCTTTCAACTTCTCTTTTAAGCTTATGCACATTCTGTATTGAAACAACCTTGTAGAAGGTAACTACCGTTACTGAACTCATTACTTTTAGTCGTTAGATTCTTGAGAACTTCCGCCTTCACACTCGGGCGAGGCATGAGTTTCTTCATTCCTTTCTTCCCATTCACCGGCTGTAAAAGTGTGCAAAGTAATTGCGTGAATAGGTCCAGCAAGTTCCTCTTCTATTAACTTGTAGATAGCTTGATGACGCTTAACAAGATTTAGGCCCTCAAAAACCTCGGATACTGCAATAACCCTTACATGGGATTCTGCACCAGGTTCAACATTGTGCATAAAACTTTCATTGATTACTTCAAGGTGAGAAGGAGCCAAGCTCTCTTTTAGAACTGATTCAATTTTTGAACAAGCAGTCATTATTAATAAAAATTATCTATGAGGTTAATTTTAGTTACTTTCTAGGCTAAGTAAAAATTTTTTACGTCTTATACCGCCCCCAAAACCCCCTAATCCTGTTGAAGAGACTACTCTGTGACAAGGTATAACTATCGGAATTCTGTTAGCCCCACAAGCACTTCCTACTGCTCTGTATGCTTTTGGTTTACCTATTTTTTTAGCTAGTTCTTTGTAAGTTAAAACCTTGCCGTATTTGATAGTTTTCATATTATTAAAGACTGATTTCTGAAAATCAGTTCCGCTAATTTTAATCTTAAAGGTGAAGGAATCTCTTTTCTTAGAGAAATATTGAGTTAACTCCTCTATCTCAACTTTAAATCTTTCTTTTTCCGGTTTACCCCTAATACTAAGTCCTTTTAAACCTAGCAGACTTAATTCTATTAGAAATGAATCATTTGCAAGTAATCCTATCTGGCCCATAGGTGTGTTTAGATTGGTTTCATATAACAATCTAATCACCTTTCCAGACTTTGGTATCTGGATTGGCTACATTATCTTCATGTTCTGTTCTGCTCAAAGAATAGCCTTGGACCATAAGCAAGGCTGCGCTAAAAGAAACTATACATATGGGTATATACCAAAGAGCTAAACTAGCTAAAATAGTTTCGGGCACTGTTCCGTTGTAAGTTTCTCTTATTACTGAAGACTCAGGGAAAGCAATAAGCGTTAGAATAACGCCTGCAAAAGTAAGACCCAATCCACTTACAGCTTTATCAGCAAAACTTCTAGCTGAAAAAAGGACTCCCTCTTCTCTCCTCCCTGTTTCAAGTTGGATGTCTTCAACTAAATCCATCAACATAGAGCTCAAGGTTGAGAAAACAATTATTCCGGCTGCTACATTTATAACTACATGAACACACAAAAAAGTTAAAAGCCAAGAAGTTGGATTTTCTTCGTTTGTATTAAGTGGC
>CAXFFS010000082.1:0-5873 GCA_964002385.1 uncultured Gammaproteobacteria bacterium
GAAATGAAAGAAAAGAAAGCGAGAGTGGAAGATGCTCTTCATTCTACAAGAGCAGCAGTTGAAGAAGGTGTAGTAGCTGGAGGCGGTGTTGCTTTAGTCAGGGCTCTGCAAAAACTTGAGGGACTGGAAGGAGACAATGAAGATCAAAATGTTGGTATCGGCATCGCTTTGAGAGCCATGGAGATACCGCTAAGGCAAATTACCAGTAATGCTGGGGAAGAAGCCTCTGTTGTTTTAGACAAAGTAAAAGCAGGAAAAGCTGACTTTGGTTATAACGCGGCAACGGGAGAGTATGGAGACATGATTAAAATGGGTATTCTTGATCCTGCGAAGGTAACAAGAACCGCACTTCAGGCAGCTGGTTCAGTTGCTGGTCTTATGATTACAACTGAAGCAATGGTTTCTGAAATTCCGGAAGAGAGTTCAGGTGGTGGAATGCCTGGAGGAATGCCTCCTGGAATGGATGGAATGGGCGGCATGATGTAATAAGAAAAAGGCCCTTCGGGGCCTTTTCTTTTTCTTACCCAAAATTTTCATAGTTCCTCTATATCTTGTAAGATAATCTCAAAGGAGAGGTATATGGAAGATTTAGTTAATATGTTATTTCGTTGGGGACACATCTTAGTGGGTGTCACCTGGATTGGACTTTTATATTATTTTAACTTTGTTCAAACTGAATATTTTAAGGAAGCCGAAGAAGAAGCAAGAAAAGATGCTGTTGCTAAGCTAGCACCCAGAGCTTTATGGTGGTTTAGATGGGCCGCTTTATTTACTTTTATAACAGGCCTGTACCTGCTTTATTCGATTACTCTAAGAGTTAACTTAGATATCATTCTTGGTGTCACTATGGGTACCTTTATGATGCTTAATGTATGGGGAATTATCTGGCCTAATCAGAAGATTGTCATAGGACTAAAAGAAGGTGACCCAGGTGTTGCCGGACCAAAAGCAGGTTTGGCTTCAAGAACAAACACTTTGTTCTCATTGCCAATGCTTTACTTTATGGTTTCTTCCGCTCATCTTCCTCATGGGGGATATTTAATGGTTCAAGGGGACATGAGCTCCACTGCTTTTTTAGCCGGTATATTTATCATTTTAGCCATTCAAGCAAACGCAATATGGGGAAAAATGTTTGGTTTTATAACTTCGGTTAGGGACGTAATAATCTCTGGATTTGTGTTAACAGTAATTCTTTCCAGTATTAGCTATTATTTATAAATTGACAAACAAACTAAAGAGGGCTTTAAGGCCCTCTTTTTTTTGGAGCAATTATTTTTTTGTCCGGTTAGAATGCCGAGATGGATCCTCAACTGCAAGTTGCACTGATAATCTTTGCATTATTGGGTTTTCTCATATGGGGTAAGTGGCGATATGATGGCGTAACGCTGGCGGCACTAGCTTTGATGGTCTTATTAGGACTTGTTCCAGCCAAAGAAGCTTTTTTAGGGTTTGGGCATCCGGCAGTGATTACAGTAGCGTTAGTACTTTTAATAAGTAAAGCGTTAGAAAAATCTGGATTCATTGGCATGATAGGAGATCTGTTAAAGCAGAGGATCACAGGAGAAATCCAATTTCTAATTCTTCTAATGTTTGTGGCTGGTTTTCTATCCTCTTTTATGAACAACATTGGTGCTATGGCTATGCTCTTACCTATAACTATAGGCATAACCCAGAAAATGAAATGGAATCCATCAAAGTTTCTGATGCCTTTAGCTTTTGCCTCTATTCTAGGTGGGATGAACACCAAGATTGGGACTCCACCTAATATCATTATTTCTGAGTTTAGAGAAGACTACGCTAACCAGACATTTGAATTCTTTGATTTTGCTTTTGCCGGTTTACCCATTAGTCTCTTGGGCATAGTCTTTATAGCTTTAATAGGTTGGCGCTTGGTTAAATTGAGAGAAGAAGCTGGTGTACAAAGACCTCTGTTGGATATACAAGATTATTTAGTTGAAATGACCATTGATGAACAAAGTGAATTGGTTGGCAAGAGGGTACATGAACTGACAAGTGCACTTGGAACAGATAACGTTTTAATGGGAGTGGTTTCAGACAAGGGTACTATTAGAAAACCTCATCATCGGGAAACTTTTGAAGCTTTACAGATCCTTGTATTGAAAATTTCTCCTGATGATGTAGCGGGGATACAAACTCAATTTGGATTAATAATTGATCCCGAACTAAAAGATCCAACACAGATAGGTGAATTAGGCGAAATAGAGGCTATGATCACACCTAGATCAAGACTGATAGGACGAAAGTACAATTATTTTAAACGTATGGCTGGAGGAGTATTTTCACTACTAGGCTTGTGGCGAAAGGGAACCAAATTTAGAAGAAGATTGGCAAGAGAGATATTCAAAGCTGGAGATGTCTTGCTTCTTTCTAGTAGGGACACCGAAGATAGAGCAGCAGAAAAACTAGAACTGTTGGGCTTAATGCCTCTTTGGCAAAGAGAACTTGATGTAATAAGAGATACTTCTAAGGTAGTGCAAGCTTTGCTTATATTTGGAATTGCGCTTATAGCTGTTATCTTTTTTAACGTTAATATTATCGTGGCTTTTCTTATTTGTGTACTAGCCTATGCTTCCAGAAGGCTGTTAACGGGAGATGGACTGTACCGACATATAGAATGGCCTGTGGTGGTTATGCTTGGAGCTATGATCCCCATCGGAGGAGCTTTAACCAGTTCAGGATTAACTGTAACCTCAGCCAATTTCATAACTAACTACCTTGGGGATGTACACGTTGCTTGGGTGTTGGTAGTTATCCTTGTATTCACTATGTTTATTTCTGATTTAATCAACAATGCAGCCACGGCAGTCATAATGGCACCGCTTTCAATACAAGTAGCTGAACAAATGAGTCAGCCTATCGAACCTTTTTTAATGGCTGTAGCTGTCGGAGCAAGCTGTGCTTTTCTTTCTCCGATAGGACATCAATGCAATACCTTGGTAATGGGACCGGGTAACTATCGGTTTGGAGATTACTGGAAATTAGGGTTGCCTTTAGAGATTTTGATAATAACTATCTCTATTCCAGTAATTATGAATACTTGGTTTTAGTCTTTTTCTAAGATGCTTAGCTAGGATTGGTTTTCTACATAAATTGACTGACTAGGGAAAGCAAAATCAGAACCGTTCGATTCAACAGCTTCTATAATTTTAAATATTAGCTTTTCTTTGAGATCACTAAAATCTGCAAAGCCCACTGGGTCTGTATGACAAATTAGCTTAAGATCAATGGAGCTGGAGGCTAGCTCTGAAACTTTGACAAAGTTGTCTTTTGTTAAATCAACGGGTAAGTTCTTTTTATCTTTTATATAGGCTTCGATGTCTGAGCAGATGCTCTTAAACTGCTCTATCTTAGTATTATAGGTTAAGTTAATTGTCCAATCTAACCTTCGTAATTCCATCATTTGATGATTAACTACTTGGGCATCAGATAAGTCAGCATTAGGGACAAAAACTGGTGAAGAATCAAACAATCTAACTGTAGTCGATCTAAATCCAATATGGTCTACTATGCCGTGAAGAGAGCTTCCAATCCTTATCCTATCTCCCTTTTGAAATCTGTTTTCACTTAAGATAAAAATACCAGCAAATATATTTTTAAAAACATCTTGAGCTCCAAGAGCCAGAGCAACTCCAAATAGACCTAAACCTGCAATAATTGGGCCAATCTGTATTCCCCATATATCTAAGATCATAGCTGCAGCTATGATCCATATAAGAACTTCAAGGGTCTTTCTTAGCCAATCAACCATAGCTTCTGTCATCCACTTGTTGTCTAACAAAGAAAGTAGAGGTCCGCACAAGCTTGCCAGGGCACTAAAAATAGTAAATATCACTAACATCTTTATAAGTGTGGTAGCAAAAAAGTCTAAAGATCCTTCAAGAGGCAAATAAAAAGTGATTAGATAAAAACCAAAAACTATAGGAATAAAGCCCAGAGGATTTCTTAGTGATTCTATAATTTTGTCATCCAATCTGTTGTCACTTTGCTTGGCCTTTTTACTAAGCCAATCAATTAGTTTAGTTGATAAGAATCTTCCTAATAACCAACTTAGTACAATTATTACTAAACAAATAATAATTTCACCGATTCCAAATCCTCTTATCCCTTCATTCCAGGTTTCTTTTAAAATATCAATAAAATTGTTCATTTTCAGTCCTCTTCTTCTTCCTCTATTTCAATTCTCTCAGCCTTAGCCATTTTTACAACATTATCCTTAATCAAAACGGTTTCAAATCTGTATTCTCCTATTTTAATTCCTACATTACTTTCCGGTATAGATTGAGCAGTCTCTAAAATGAGTCCACTAAGAGTTTTAGGACCATTAGTCGGTAATTCCCAATTAATCCTTTTATTAATGTCTCTTATCATCATACTACCTTCCAACATAAATGAACCGTCTGCCTGAGGCATAATATCCATTTTCTCTAATGTATCGGAAGTAATTTCACCTACTATTATTTCTAAAATATCTGTAAGGGTAATAAGTCCTTCAATATCTCCATATTCATCTACTATTAATCCAACACGTTTATTTTCTAATTGAAAGTTAGCTAATTGAGTATTTAAAGGGGTGTTTTCTGGAATAAATAAAGGATCCTGTATAAAATTCTTTAAAGAAGTTTTGCTTGGTTTATCTAAGCTCAAAAAATCCGCTTTTTTATTAGAGCTAATAAATCCAGATATATTATCGATAGTATCTTTATAAAGCGGAATATAGGTGTATCTGAGGGCGTTTAAATTTTTTACTATATCCTCGATATCATCTTTAATGTTAATCCCTTCAATTTCGTTCTTCGCAATCATCACATCGTTTACAGATAGAGAATCCATATCAAAGATTCCCATTAGCATGTTTTCTTGTCTTTTGGGAACTCTAGAAGTTTGTAGTAAAGTTCTTAGTTCTTCCGGTTTTAACTCTTCGTTTTCTGCATCATTTAAATTTATTCCAATTAATTTAGTAATTCCATTTGAAACAAGGGTAACCAATGTAACTAACGGACTTAAGATTTTTGATAGCGGCTTAAGAAAATAGGAGGCAGGGAAGGCAATACTTTCAGGTTTTAGGGCTGCAATGGTCTTAGGCATTACTTCAGCAAAGATTATCATTATTATGGTCATAAATACTGTTACAGCTAATACAGCACTTTCACTCCAAATTCTTATAGCAATAACAGTTGCTATAGCTGTAGCAAGTGTGTGAGTGAAGTTATTTCCTATTAAGATAACACCCAAAAGCCTATCCGTTCTTTCCAACAATTTAGTTACTCTTCTTGCTGATCTATTCTTTTCTTTTACAAGGTGTTTTAAGCGATAACGATTTATTGCCATCATGCTAGTTTCAGAACTTGAAAAAAACGCCGATAGGAATATTAATACTCCAATTAGAGAAAATAGGATCCAGACAGGAATTTCGTTCAATGGAATTAAGCGATAATGGCTTTAAGAATAAAAAAAGAGTTCAAAAATGTAATGTTTCTATTATTTTGATCCATTATATCTTAAGGACCTATTTCTTAAAAATAACAAGAAATACATTTTTTAGTTGAAAGGTATCTCATATCCCTTAGAATAAGCGCCTTTTTAAGCATATAAGCATAATAATAGTTAATGTTAACGATCAGATTAGCCAGAGCTGGGGCAAAAAAGAGGCCCTTTTTTCATATTACTGTAGCGGATTCAAGAAAGCCAAGGGATGGCAGGTTCGTTGAGAGAGTTGGGTACTTTAATCCTATATCCAGCGGCAAAGAAGTGCGTTTAGAAATTAACCAAGAAAGAATTGACTATTGGCTGTCGCAAGGTGCACAAGTTAGTGACAGAGTGTTAACTCTTATAAAAGAAAAAAGTGAAACTCC
>CAXFFS010000083.1:0-5775 GCA_964002385.1 uncultured Gammaproteobacteria bacterium
GCTGAGAAACATGATGTTTACCAATATGATGAGCGCTAGCCCTAACATAAGCTTCTCCCCTAGCTATGCCCGGAAAGTTGTAAGTTCCACCTACAGTCCAAGTTAACTTAGGAGCTCTTAATGGCTCCAGGTAAGAGTAATCAGCATCAACACCAGAACCGGTAAAATCTGCAAAAAATTCACCAAATTCTGCAGATAAACTACCTAAATTTGCATCAATAGAAAAGTTTTCATTAACTAGTGCATGCAGTTCTAGTTCCACTCCCCTAAAAGTAGCTTCTGCTACGTTTGCAGCTACGGTAGACCTACCTAAAGCAGCCGAGGGATCTACTACGTCTACATCAATCTGTTTATCTTCATAATCCATGGAAAATACAGTCATATTAAAATGTATCCTGTTATCCCTCAGCGTTGTTTTAATTCCAACTTCTGTGTTTGTAACCGTTTCTGGATCATAAGGTATTGTTGCAGAATTTAAACTCCCCCATCTGCCGTTAAAACCACCACTCCTGTATCCTTGAGAGTGAAGACCATAGACCATCACATCAGGATTAACCTGATATTTAAGTGCAACTTTAGGTGTAAATTTAGACCAGTCTGCACTTGCGTCTGTGTTTAGATTGGGACAAGCTGGATAACCTCCATCACAAGCCTGAGATCTTTTTTCCTCGTCGATACTTCTTCCACCTAAAGTTAAAGTTAAATCGTCACTTAGATCGTAATCCAATTCAAAGAAAACAGCTGTAGAGTCTGTTTCTTGTTCGGTGGTTGCGTTAATTGGGATAACTATCAGAGGATCCGTTCTTGGTACTACCCCAAACAAATCATAAAACCCAATGAAGCTAACCAAATCTATTCTGTATTCAGAATCCCATTTATAGATTCCAGCAACATAATTGTAAGGTCCGTCTAATTCAGATGTGATTCTAAATTCATGACTTGTCTGCTCATAAGAAGCTGGGCGAGAAGTATGATAAAGAGGTAAGGGAGTGCCATCCCAATCTTGGTAGACTTCTTCGTCAGTAGTCTTATGACCCAAAATGTAATCAAATTTCATCGTATCTGAGATATCGTAGCCCACTTCAACAATACTCGTGTCGCTATCAAAAGACGCATCTCTACGATTTGCTTCATCGTTATAAACCGAGTACCTGTCTCCACTTTGTGGAATACCCAATCCAGGTGAGCATTGGCCATATGCAGCACACCACCAAGTTGTTGCTCCACCAAGATTTAAAGCAGTATGAGCGTCTTGATCTTGTTGTTCAGTAGTATGAGTAAATTCTATCTCAAGATTATCTTGCGGGTTTAGTAAAACATTCAAAGTAGCTTGAGTATATTCTGAACGCCCTAAATCTTGACCATCCACTAAATTGGTAAGAAATCCTTCAGCTTGCTCTCTTCGAGTAATGCTTACTTTTCCAGCAGCACTATCTGATAAGGCAAAGTTAAAGACCCCTTCCGCTACAGTTGTATCGTAGTCACCAAATCCAACTCTTATCTTACCGCCTTGCTCTCCAGTAGGCTTAGATCTAGTGAGGTGAAGTACTCCGGCCACAGTATTTCTTCCAAACAAGGTTCCTTGAGGGCCTCTCAAGATTTCAACACTCTCTAGATCAATTGTTTTAAGCATTGCTCCAGAATTAGCACCGATAAACACACCATCCAGATAAACACCTGTCGTAGGGTCAAAATTCTTTTCAACATCTGAAACCCCTATACCTCTTATAAAAATAGCAGTTGGACTGCCAGGACCTTGTTGCAGGTCATCTATGAGTAAACTGGGTGAATCCCCAGCTAAATCTCTTATATCCGAAGGAAATCTATCAGCTATATCAGCTCCAGACAATGCGCTAACTGACAAAGCAGTATCCTGAATATTTTCTTCTCTTTTCCTAGCCGTAACAACAACTTCCTCTAATTCAACTGAATCACCATCAGCTGAAAGAACCGGATAATTAAATGTAACTAAAGCTAGAAACAAAATTGCTTTTAATGAATTCTTTTTCACCTATCTTCTCCCCTTTAAAAAAAACAAAAAACCCTGTTTTGACTATAAAACTACTGGAATAATTGTGCAAGTAATAGTGCTCTGAGTTACTACATCATAATTTTTAGTTTTAAACTTAAAACTCATAACTTTTTAATTACTTTTAGTAAAAAAATGAATCTTCCTTGTAGAGCAAATAGGTTTTAATTTATTATCAAAGTAGTAATGATAATTTTAAAGGAGAATAAATGAAATTTTTACAAACACTGATTCTAGGAAACTTAATGATTTTAAGTTTAGGTTTATCTGCAATGCATCATGAAAGCTCGCCGGAATCCACAGCTGAAGCTTGGATTAAAGCCATACATACAGGTAAACAAGAGACTATTGATTTTGTTACAAAGCACATGGCCGAAGATGGTCGAAATGTGCCTGGAAGGTATGTAGGTTTTGGATTTATGTACAACCCTAATGCTGAACCTGGAACGATGATTGTCACTGGAATTATGCCTGAAAGCCCAGCATCTAAAGTTCTTGAAGTAGGAGATAAGTTCTTAATTGTTAACGGCGTAAGGGTTAACGAACGAAATATGGGTAAATTGAACTTTCGAGGTAAGCCAGGCGAAGCGGTAAGAGCGACAATAGAAAGAGGCGGTAAAAGACAAAATATCAGTGTTGCAAGAGGTATTATCTCAACCACTTATAGTAAAGAGCAGGTTCTAAGCAATATGGGTATAGCTATAGCAGAAAACTGGAAACCAGATGAAGCTAATATTATTGAAGTTATAAGTGAAGACAACATTGTTTATGTTTTGCACTGGGCCAAAGACATAGATGATGACTCTGGTCTTCCTTATGAAGCTTACACCGTAACTAGATTCGTTTTTAATGAAGATGGCAAAGTTGAAAGGATTGCTAACCTAAGTGAAGATAGGTTTGTTCTAGAACAGCAGGGTTACAATATTTCCAGATAGAAAAAGAATTTAGTAGAACTGGAGCGAGAGACCGGGATCAAACCGGCGACCTGTTCCTTGGCAAGGAACCGCTCTATCAACTGAGCTACTCTCGCTTACTATTTTTGAAGGTCGCTATTATAGACAATTTTTTTAACAGTTCTTGTCAAAAGTATTAGAATCATTCCTATGCAAAAGGAAGAACAGGTTAGATTACTTAAGGGACTTATTAACTACCTGGAAACTGGGACTAATGTTGATGCGGGGGGAATTATGCAAACCCCTCCTGAAACCTATACCTCTGAAGATCGTTTCTCTCAAGAATGGAATAAGCTTTTTAGAAATTATCCTCAAATAGTAGGTATGACAGGAGACTTACCTGAGCCTGGAACTTTCTTTACTCGTGAAGATTTTGGCATTCCTTTACTAGCAACACGAGATGAAAAAGGAGAATTTAAAGCCTTCGCAAATGTTTGTGCACACAGAGGAGTAATTGTTGAAAATGAAAAGAAAGGTCAAAAAACTAAGTTCTCTTGCCCATTTCACGGTTGGACCTACGATAACTCAGGGAAGTTAATTGGGTTCCCAAAACCAGATCATTTTGGAGACATTGATAAAGCCTGTTACGGACTAACAGAATTACCCTGCCTGGAACAATACGGCTTCTTATGGGTACATCCGAATCCAAAAGGCGAAATAGATCTAAATAATCTATTTGGAAGTAAATTAATGGAAGAGTTTGAAGCATGGGGCTTCCAAAATTTAGTTCTAACTCATGAAGAAAATTATGTAACAGAGATGAACTGGAAACTAGCTATAGACACTTTCGGAGAAACTTATCATTTTTCGACTTTGCACAGAAATACTCTATTCAATAATTTTCATGGGAATGTTCAAATGTTTGATACTTTTAAGCGCAATGCCCGCCTTACTCTTTGTTTAAGAGAAATTGATAATATGAAAAAAGATCCTGAAGAGAACTGGCATATTTGTCGAGGTGCTTTTCCAGTATATTTTTTATTCCCTAACACTATTCTTAACGTGAGTGATACGGGTATTATCTTGGTAAGGGAATACCCTTTAGATATGTCACCCCACCGCAGTGTTTCAAAAGTTTCGTTCTACTTTTGGCCACATGTTATTGAGTATTTAAAAGAAAATAATATTGATCCAGAAAATGTTGAGGGAAGCCAAAATGCAATGGCAAATGAGATTAATCCTTATTCTGGATTTGGAGATATTATTAGAGATGAAGATTATGTAGTTGCAGCGGCTTCACACAAGGGCCTTAGGTCTGGAGCCATTGATCACTTGACCTTTGGTAAGAATGAGCCGGCACTGCATCATTATCATAATACCTTTAGAGAGGCTCTAGACTTAGATCCTTTACCCTTAATTAAGATTTAAATTCTAGTCTTCTTTTGTGAAGAATAGGTTCGGTATAACCGCTTGGTTGGATTCTTCCTTCAAGAACTAAATCACAAGCCGCTTTAAAAGCATGACCATCAAACGATGGAGCCATATTTATGTAATTAGTATCTCCTTCGTTTTGCTGATCAACCACTAAAGCCATCTTCTTCATAGTTTCTAATACTTGTTCCTCACTACATAAACCATGGTGCAACCAATTGGCCATGTGCTGACTTGATATTCGACAGGTAGCTCTGTCTTCCATAAGACCCACATTGTTGATATCTGGAACCTTAGAACAACCCACACCTTGATCTATCCATCTAACTACATAACCTAGAATTCCTTGGGCATTATTATCTAACTCGTCTTGGATTTCTTTATCAGATAATGAACTTGGATTTTCGAGTAAAGGGATGGTAAGGATCTCGTTTATATCTGCCTCGACCCTTTCTAGAAGCTTTTCTTGGGCCTCTGAAACTGATACTTGATGGTAATGCAGAGCATGTAAGGTTGCTGCTGTGGGTGAAGGTACCCAGGCACAATTTGCGCCAGCTTCAGGATGAATTGCTTTAGTCTTATACATTTCTAACATTTCATCAGGCATTGGCCACATTCCTTTTCCGATTTGTGCCTTCCCGCTAAATCCAGCTTCCAATCCTTTATCAACATTCCAATCTTCATAAGCTGAAATCCAAGGTTGTTGCTTCATTAAAGCTTTAGGGATCATGGGACCAGCTTCCATGCTTGTATGAATCTCATCACCAGTCCTGTCCAGAAAACCCGTGTTTATAAAAATAACTCTGTCCTTAGCCGCTCGAATGCATTCCTTCAGGTTAATAGTAGTCCTTCTCTCTTCGTCCATTATCCCAATCTTAACTGTTAAGGGTCTTATCTTTAATGCCTCTTCAACAGCAGTAAAGAGATCGCAAGTGAACTGAACTTCTTCAGGCCCATGCATTTTTGGTTTTACAATGTACACACTGCCAGCTCTAGAATTAGATAGAAGATTATTTCCTCCAAGATCGTGTTTAGCAATACATATGGTGAACATGGCGTCCAAGATGCCTTCAGGTATTTCCTTTCCTGCTTTATCTAAAATAGCTGGATTAGTCATAAGATGACCGACATTTCTAACTAACATAAGGCTTCGACCGGTTAGTAGAAATTTTTTACCTAGGGTATCTCTATATTCTCTATCTGTATTGAGTTGCCTAGTGAGCTCAGAGTCACCCTTTATGAAGGTCTCTTTTAAATCACCTTTCATAAGCCCTAACCAATTTCTGTAAGCAGCGACTTTATCTTCTGCATCAACCGCAGCTATAGAATCTTCTAAATCTTGAATAGTGGTAACTGCTGACTCAATTAAAATGTCTTTTATGCCAGCAGCATCATCTTTACCAACTGAATCCTCTCTATCAA
>CAXFFS010000084.1:0-5693 GCA_964002385.1 uncultured Gammaproteobacteria bacterium
AGAAAAGTTGAAAGCCAGGAAGTTGGATTTTCCTCGTTTGTATTAAGAGGTAGGATTGATGTTCCATAAGTTAAATCGAGATAACGCAATGCAAAAGGAAGGGCAGCAAAGAATATTTGGAAGGCCCAAACAGACATTACTGTCTGTTTCTTACCAAATCTATCAGACAGTCTTGGGGCTAAGATCAAGGCTATGATTGGTGAAAGATAAATACAACAGCCTCTTATTAACATCTCATTGGTGTCTAATTCCCAAAAATAACTATCGAAATAAACAGAGAAAGCAGCTTCTATTCCTCCAGCTACAGCCACTAATAAACCAGAGATAAAAAGGAATATGTACGATCTGTTTGCTAATAGAGTTTCAAACAATTCCTTAAAAACATCCGTCAATCTAATTTTTCTTGGTGGCGGTTCTATGAGATTTGGAATGTGTTTATGAGTACCTATGCTTGTAACAATAATCCCTATAAAGATTAATATGGCAGCCACTAATCCATACTCAGACCATGCATCGGGGTTATACCTACCGTCCGCATACTCAGCTGTTATATTTCTAGGTCCAAACCAAAACCAAACTAAGTTGTAAGTTGTTAAGCCTCCAAACCATCCAAAGAAGTATCTATACGCCATTAAAGAAGTTCTATCTACATAATTATCAGTTAGCTCAGGACCTAAAGACACTGAAGGTATTTCATAGAAGGTTATAAAAACTCTAATAATGATTGCGCAAACCAGTAAGTAAGAAAAAAGCTGCCAATCAGTAAGGCTGTCTGGAGGAGTCCATAGAAAGAAATAAGTAATTGCTACTGGCAATGCGGCAGCATACATAAAAGGATGTCTTCTTCCCCATCTAGATCTGAGCCTATCTGAGTAATAACCTACCAATGGGTCTGTAATGGCATCAGCTATTAAGACTAAGTTTAATGCTAGGCCAGCCATCCAAGCTGGTAAGCCAAGTACGGAACTGTAGACGAACAGAACAAAATAACTGAATCCGTTATTCTTTATTCCAAATGATATAGAACCGAATCCGTAGAAAAATTTAGTTGAAAGGGAAAGTTTTGACTTTTGATTTACGTCTTCCATGAATTCAATCATTCCCCTTCATAAGATCGCTACCATATATTAATATGTAGTAAATGCCAAAAAGTAAATATCGAGAAATCTCAAGCTTATCAGGGGAAGAGCTTAATTTTAAAAACCCGTATAAATTGCCTTCAAGATTACTCACAAAATTAAAAAAAATAATTCCTGATTTACCACCTGGACTCATTACAGATTTAGAAAATGCCATCACTACTTATAAATTCGAGGAAACAGTTTTTAGAAGAGCACCCAGTTATACAGACATAAGGATTCAGTTGGATGAAATCTCATTACAGGCTGAAATGCTGTCTGAAAATTTAAGTAAGTTATTTCCAGGTGCAAGGTCATTTTTGCTCCAAAGTCATATATCAAATGACTTAGACTATAAATATTTATCTGGCCTAACTAAAAGCCTACAAAGCCTGGGTTCTGCTTCAGAAAAAACTGTTGCTAATTTAAAAGATAAAAAAGGAAGACCTACAAATGCTTTCAGTTTTCTTCTAATTGCTCAGATAGCAAGATCCTGCATCAAGAACACAAACATAACCCCATCTCAATCTAATGGTTCTTTTCTGGAGTTAGTAAAGATAGCTGGTGAGGCTGTAGGCGTTAATGATTTAGTTGATCTGGTGAATGAATCCTTAAGCCAAGTAAATAAATAATAATTTAAAGATAATCAACGTATATAGGGGAAGACCAGGCTCTTTCTTCTATCATTGATAAGCAGTCATCATCTTTTGCCGTTCGATTGTCTCCGTAACACATGTTTACTTTTATGCATTCGCCTTTTTCATTGTATTCACACCTTATATTCTTTGCGTTAACAGATGGAGAAGGTTCTTGAATGGCGCGGACATAAAAAGACACATCTCTTTGGTTCTCAGAATAACTTGTGTCTTCAAAACTTATTTCACAGCCATTTTGATCTAAAGGGCAGTCTATAACTTTCCATGGATCTTCAATAAGATTATCGACCTTTTCTCCTGGATTTATTTGAGGAGAAATCTTAATTACTTCAATCCTTGTAATAATCTTTCTTTCGTCTGAAGGGTTGTAACATTCATTTTTACAAATCCTAGCTATATCTTCTCCAGTGATCTTGGTATCACTATAATCAGGACAGCCGGGTTTTTGTTTAAGAGATCCAATAGCTTTAACAATAAATTTTGGATTTTCAGTTGTAGAAATTTCTCCCCCCATAGGGATTCTTTCTTCCCCATTGACCAGATCAAACCAAAGTAAGATTCTATCTCCGCTAGTGCCATAAGTTTCTTTCCTTATCATAGAGTCCCAAATGGATTGCCTATCCCTTCCTGATGAATGAACGGCAGCCAAACCTCCCGAAGTGAAAAATGATGCTTGTCTTTCAACTTCAAAGGCTCTGAAACCCATTCCTATTAGCCCTTCTCTCCCACCAAAATCTAAAGATTCTGAGTTAGGCTGTGACTTGGGATAAAAAACTTCGGCTATCGCATCGCTTGATGGGCCATTAGCTTCAGTTATTACAAACCTGTCTTTTTCCTTATAGCCGGTACCAGGGCGAGCTCGATGATTGTCACTCGAAGCGATGAAACCAAATCTAAACCTTTTAGGCTGATCTTGTTGGAAGTTAGTAAGAGACAAAGCATATTGCCCAGAACCAGCAGGCCTATAATTAAATGAAGGTATAAAACAATCTTTACATTGACCCGAATCAAACCAATCTTCTATTTCAACTCCAGGTATTGCTAAGTAGCCTGATGCCCCTAAAGCTAAATGATTGTTTCTGGCTTCAAGTTCTCTGCTTTGACATACGGTCTCAGGGTTCCCTTCAGTCAGACATCTTTCAGCAATGATTTCTCCTGCTCTCCAACAACTGGGAAAATATTCGTTTGTAGGTTCAGGACATCCTAAAGAACCATCTTCATTGAGTGTAGCTGCTCTCCAGGGCCTGTACTCTTCAGAGTTTCCATGACCAGACATGACTTCAAAAAGAAGTTGAACATTTTCGTCATGGAATCCTTCTTGTAATTGTTTATCCAGACTGGTCAAAGGTGGAGAGTAAAATCCCCAAGTATTTCCATGAGGTATTACTATTGAAGGGAAATTTAATTGGTTCAGCTTAGTAAACAGTTCAACTGGGGTGTGTGCATATTCATAACAATCTTCAGGCAATAAAGATGAATCAACTCCTAGTTCGCAATGAGGGATCCCTGAGAATTCCTGGGTAAAGTTAATGAAATTGAAATATCTATGACGATTCTTAAAATCTAGAAAAGCTAAAGGTTTGAATTGACCTGCTATAGCACCAATTGTTTCACGCATTCCATCGGTAGCAACTCCACCAGCTCCAATAGGTCGTAAGGGAACTTTACCCTCTTCTATATCGAGAAACATCACATTTTTATGCCCATAATGGTCTTCAGCATAAAGTCCTACTTGAGTCCACTCGTAACCCAAGAAAGTAACCATATCAGGATCCTTCACATCAGCAGGAGCATTACATTGCCTCACCGACTCTTTGATTTCTTTCCATTTTCTAGGAGTAGAAGCTTCTGCGTGATCTGTTGTAACCCAAAAATCTAAAGCTGCACAAAATCTAGCATAATCACAAGCGTCAGAAATTGGATGAGGCCCCTCCCCATTTAAAATCGGTAGGCTCCATAAAAAGGCATCTGTAGAGTAAGTAGTATGAACATGAGTATCGCCAAAAAGGATTTGCTTCGGCGAAGGATTAACTTTCAGTTGAACTTGTTTCTTTTCCAATAAAAGTTTTTCAGGATAAGAGTCATCTACTAATTGACCTTTATCCTCAAGCTGTCCATACCAATTAAATTGAACCCCTAATGCATAAATACCAATTGTGATTAACCCAACAACAAACGTGATTCCCAATAATTTAAATATAAATCTTATTCTCATCTCTAATGTTTCTTTCTCTCATCCGCATCCTTTATAAAGTCTTCCATGAAGTCATCAACTTTATTTCCTGGGATTAATTCTTGCAAGTTAAAATCTCGGGTTTCAAAGGCTTTAGTTTGAGACTGCTCCCATAAAGGAATTTCTGTATTCTTAAAAAATGGGATTAAAGCCATCCCCGCAATAAACCCTCCAATGTGAGCAAAATAAGCTACCCCTCCTTCTCCACCTGTAGATAATCCAAAATAGAAAAATTGGCTGATTATCCAAAATCCTAAAACTATGGAAGCAGGGACTCTAATAACTGTTATAAAAATTATTATCCATAACAGTACATTTACATTGGCCTTTGGATGAAGAAGAAGATAAGCACCCAAGACTCCGGCGATGGCACCACTGGCCCCTATCATGGGTATTTCTGAAGAAGGGTCAATGAATGCTTGAGTATAAGCAGCAGCGATTCCTGCTAATAAATAAAAAATGATAAATTTTACCCTGCCCATGGAGTCTTCTACATTGTCGCCGAATATCCAAAGAAAAAGCATGTTACCAATTAGATGCATCCACCCGCCGTGCATGAACATGGAAGTAAAAATGGTTGTGGTCGCAGGTAAGTAACCTTCTTTCGATCCTAAAAGTGATGCTGGTACAACTCCAAAATTGTAAACAGCCGATTCAAATAACTGCGGAGGTAAAGTGAATTGCCACAAAAAAATAAAGCAACATACCCCAATGAGGAAGTAAGTTACATAAGGTGTATTTTGTGTAGGGTTGTCGTCAGAAAAGGGAAAGAAAAACATTAGCTCTCTTCTGTATACCCTAAGTTTTCTATATTTTCTAAATGACCCTTTCTATCTATGTCGTACAGAAGAACTAACAAAGTAGAAATAAATGGCAAAGTAGCCCCTAGTATCACGTGTATTGTTGCAAATTTATCAATGACTGGCCCAGTCAGCTCTTCAAAAGTTACTCCAGCTACATCAAAACCAACGTAAGAAATAATAACACCTGAAACAAAAACTCCGCCTGCACCAACAAACTTTTGTACAAAGGTGTTAACAGTTCCTAATAATCCTTCCTCTCTCCTGCCTGTCGTTTTTTCAACGTCTTCAACAATCTCCATGGTCATGGATCCAATAAAAATAAACCCAAGAGAGCCTAGACAGACTTCAAAAATGTAGTGTGTAATCATGATCCACCACAATGCATCAGTACCATTGGCTGGAAACAAAGTAGCTGAAAAATGAGGATCCAGTAATCTCAGGACTACCGGCAAAGGTCCAGTGATGATGGAAGTTAGGAATATGCCTACTGCTATCCTTTTCTTATCTCTACCTCTAGCAATTGTACCTGCAAGCATTGAAACAATGACAACACAGACAACACCGACAGTAGGGAAGATAGCTATAGTTGAAGGAGTCCATTGCCAAAAATAAAGATTATGATACATGCCTGCATTTGAGCCTAGTCCAACCAAAAGTGAATAAACAATACCTGCGAAGAAAAGCACAATCCAAGATCTATTGTTAATTGTTTCAAGTCCCTCTTTCAAAAATTTTGTTACATCTATACTTCTTGCTTCGGGAACATGTAGATTAGGTATATGCTTATGCAACCCTACATTGGATATAACAGCAGAGAGGAAAAGACTCAGTCCGCCCCAAAAAGCCAGTATCTGAAAAGCTTCTGGTCTAAGAAAAGCTCTAG
>CAXFFS010000085.1:0-5624 GCA_964002385.1 uncultured Gammaproteobacteria bacterium
ATTAAAGATTCTGAAGATAATAAAATAGCGATTATGAATTTTGGCTCTACTTTAGATTTGGCAGTTGAATTGGCTGAGGATTTCAGCTCCTGTCTAATCGATATGAATTTCGTTAAACCCTTAGATCATAAAAGAATTAAAGGATTGGCTGAAGAATATAAACTCCTTATAACCTTAGAAGAAAATGCCATTAAAGGAGGTGCAGGATCGGCTGTAGCTGAATTCTTGGCTGATAACAATTTAAGAGTTTCTCTTCTAAATTTTGGAATATCTGATGAATTTGTTCAGCATGGAAGCCCAGACCATCAGAAGGTAAGCTCAGGTTTAGGAAAAGAAGAAATTACAGAGAAAATTAGAAAACGATTAGACCAATTATAAATAAGAAATATTGGAAAAAAGACAGAGAAAAAAATAAAAAATACCAACAAATACTATAGCTGAAAATAAACCAGCCATTACATCATCCATCATAACTCCCAAAGTCCCTTCTGAACGATCAAAGTGACCTATCAGTGAAGGTTTCCAGATATCAAAAATACGGAATAAAACAAAAGATAAGAGAATCCAGGGCCAAGGGGATGCAAATAAAATTAAAGGAAAACACGCAATCCACATTCCTACAAATTCATCCCATACAAAGATTTTTGCATCTTTTTCTTCTCCCATTGTTTTCTTGTATATATACAAACCAAAAAAGAAACTCGAAATGAGCAAAAATAGATAAATTAAGACAACAAATATAAAGGCAAAAGGTTTAAGAAAAGGAAATATTAAAAAATAAAAGAAAATACCAGCCATCAAACTACCGGAAGTTCCTGGAACCCAAGGAGAAAGGCCTGAACCGAAGCCAACTGCAAACCAAGTTAAAAGGTTTTTATAATTCACTAATCATAATTTTATTTTAAAAGTGCTGGTAACCAGAAGAAGCGTTTAGGAATTTACCTTTCTGGGTAAAAATACTTACTTTATCACCTTTGGTTATTAACCCAATTTCGTAGATAGGGACATTTACCTCTTTGGCGAGCCTTTCTATCTTCTCTCTATTTGATTTATCTGAAGTAAAAAGAATCTCGTAATCATCTCCTCTATTAATCTCATCTAATGGTAAGGAGTTAGACGAGAAAGTCGGAATTTTTTCGAAGATAATTACTGCGCCAACTTTACTTGCTTTACAGATATGATCTAGATCTTGAAACAGGCCATCAGAGATATCTATCGCAGAAGAGGCTGTATCCAATAGTTCAGAACTCACCTCGAAGCGTATTTTTGGTCTTAAATACCTATTTTTATCGAGTCTTGTTAAATTACCGCTCCTTAAGTTATCAAGAGCAGAGGAAGCGGCACCAATGCACCCAGTGACATAAATGACCTCTCCAATTCTGGCACCTTCCCTAGTTAAAGCCTTCCCTGCATCTACATATCCTCCAACTTGAATGGTGATGGATAAATTGCCTCCTTTAGTGGTATCACCTCCTATTAAAGGAATCTTTAGTTCAGCTGAAATATCTTCTAGTCCTTTTTTAAAATCTAATAGCCATTTAGGATCATTCTCCTTGAGGGAAAGGGCTAAAGTAAACCACGCAGGGGTCGCCCCACATGCAGCTAAATCACTGAGAGCTACTGAAACGGATCGGTATGCAATATCAGAAGCATGCATTGAATCTAAAAAATGCACCCCACCAATAGAAGTATCTACTGAAATTACGCTTTCTTTACCTTTTGGAGTAGATAGAACTGCTGCGTCGTCACCAACAGGAACCCTGATGCCTTGTTCCGCTAAATAAGCGGAGCCGACATCAGAAAAATATTCCTGTATTAATTGGTGCTCGTTTAAAGGATCAACACCTTTAACCAAATTTAATTTACTCAGGTATAGATTCGAATAAACCGGTAGCTCCCATGCCGCCGCCAACACACATGGTAACTATGCCGTATTTACCGCCTCTTCTTCTAAGCTCTCTGGTTAAATGCCCCACTTGTCTAGAGCCTGTCATTCCAAAAGGATGACCTATTGCAATAGAGCCACCATTAACATTAAGATTTTCAGTTGGTAACCCAAGTTGATCTTTAATGTAAACCACTTGAGAAGCGAAAGCTTCGTTCAGTTCCCAAAGATCAATATCATCTACTGTTAGATTTGCGGAATTTAATAATTTAGGTATCGAATAAACAGGCCCTATACCCATTTCATCTGGCTGACATCCTACAACTGTGAATCCTCTGAAATAAGCCAAAGGTTTAACTCCAAGCTCATTTGCTTTATCTTCACTCATAACCATAGTTACTGATGCGCCATCTGATAATTGTGAAGAATTACCAGCCGTTACCGAACCTTCCTCTGGATCAAATACTGGATTAAGGCTAGCTAGCCCTTCTAGTGTAGTTTCTGGTCTGTTGCAGTTATCTTTATCTACAACAGAGTCAACTTCCTTTTCTGCTCCAGTTTCTTTATTCACCAAAAGCATTTTAGTTTCCATCGGAATAATCTCATCATCAAAGAGACCTTGATCTTGTGCTTTAGCACATCTTTCTTGACTTGATAAAGCATATTCGTCTTGTGACTCTCTGCTAACCCCATACCTTTTTGCCACTGTCTCAGCTGTGGTACCCATGGCGTGATATATTCCTGGAGCTTCTTCTGCCAGTTTTTCATTCACATACATGTGCATATTACCTTTGCCTTGAGTTGTGCTGATTGACTCTACTCCACCAGCAATGATGCAATCTGCAAAACCACTCTGTACCTGAGTAGCTGCCATAGCAATGGTTTGAAGACCTGAGGAGCAGTATCTGTTTACTGTTGTCCCTCCAACCTCAATAGGAAGTTTAGATAACACTGCAACATTTCTTGCAATGTTGTGTCCTTGTGCTCCTTCAGGCGCACCACAACCTAAAATCACATCTTCCACCATTGAAGGATCTACTTCGGGATTCCTATCCATTAAGGCATCAACAATATAGGCTGTCATATTGTCTGCTCTGGTTTGATTAAAACCACCTCTGAAAGACTTTGCCAGACCAGTTCTGACACTATCTACTATTACTGCTTCAGCCATAATTTCTCCTTAAAAACTTTTTTATTAATATCGGGCGACTGATGTTAGGTTAGAGTGCAAGAATTGGCAAGAAAATAACATATCTTCATAAGCATTATTTGTTTAGCGAGTCTTTAAACCAATCCGGAACAATATCAATGTCATACTTTCTTGCTAATTTGGCAACCAAAGGAATGGTAATAGGAGAAAAAGGTAACATAGTAAGAGCCCCAAAACCTAGCTCCTTTAGCACTATATTTAGCTGCTTGTTTGCCTTTTCTAAATCTTCTTTTGTAGTATTTCCTTGAGTAAAAGAATAATAGGTCTTCAGCATTTCTCTAGAGCTCTCAGTGTCATGCTTTAGCGTAACTTTAAGTAAAGCTAAAGCCCTTCTTATATTCCTGCCTAACATTATCTTATTAAGATTTTAGTTTCTTGTTTTTTATAAATATTCATTAGATACTAACAAAGAACATAAAGTATTAACAAAAACATTCGGAGCCGTAAAAATGAATAAATCTTTCCCGATATTTACTGTGGGTGCAATAGTGCTTGTTGTGCTAATTTACTTCTTTTCCAGTAGTGAAGAGCCTGCTCAAGAAAATGTTATTAAGGACGAAAGTAGCTCTCCAATCACTTCTTCATTATCTGTAGGGCTCATAGATGATAAAAGAATCATTGAAGCTGAAAGTGAACCTGAGAATTGGATTGCTCATGGAAGAACATATGAAGAACAACGATTTTCTCCCTTAACAAAAATCAATAAAGAAAGTGTTTCTGACTTAGGGCTTGCCTGGTACAAGGATATGGGAACTAACAGGGCTCTAGAGGCTACGCCAATAGTTGTAGATGGAATTATGTTCTTCACAAGTACTTGGAGTCGAGTCTATGCGGTAGAAGCAAAAACAGGTGAGACACTATGGTCTTTTGATCCTGAAGTCCCTGGAGAATGGGCAAGAAAAGCCTGTTGCGACATAGTTAACAGGGGTGTAGCTGTTTATCAAGGAAAAGTATTCTTTGCCAGCTTAGATGGAAGATTATTCTCACTCAACGCTGAATCAGGAGAAAAGATATGGGAAGTAGATACTATAATTGATCGTACAAGAGCCTACACAATTACAGGTGCGCCAAGAGTAGCAAAAGGAAAGGTCTATATAGGTAATGGCGGTGCAGAATACGGTGTTAGAGGATATGTAACTGCCTATGACACTGAGACTGGTGAACAAGTATGGAGATTTTTTACAGTTCCGGGAGACCCATCATTGGGATTTGAAGATCCGGCCATGGAAATGGCTGCTAAAACTTGGAAAGGTACAAATTGGTGGGAATTTGGTGGAGGAGGGACAGTTTGGAACTCAATTGTCTACGACCCAGACTTTAATAATGTCTATTTAGGGGTTGGCAATGGCTCTCCTTGGACAAGGGAAATCCGATCTCCAGGTGGAGGAGATAACCTATTTCTTGCTTCGATAGTTGCTGTCGATGCAGATACAGGTAAGTACAAATGGCATTATCAGACGACTCCTGAAGACAATTGGGATTACACGGCCGTTCAAGATATGGCTTTAGCTGATATGGAAATAGATGGAGAAAAAAAGAAAGTCCTTTTGCAGGCCCCAAAAAATGGATTTTTCTACGTTATTGATAGGACTAACGGTAAAGTACTAAGAGCCCATCCATTTGCTGCTGTTACTTGGGCTACTCATGTTGACTTAGAAACAGGAAGACCGGTTGAAAATCCTGAAGTAGACTATTCTGAGAACGGATCTTTTGTTCTGCCAGGACCTTTAGGGGCTCATAATTGGCAAGCGATGTCAGTGGACTTAGATGCGGGCCTTGTATATATACCTGCTCAAGAAAATGCCTTCTTTTATGCAGTTGAAGAAAACTACAAGAAAACAGGTATATTCAAAAGAAATCCTGGTAGATGGAATATGGGTATAGAAATGAGTTCTTTGGCCCAAAATGTACTTTCTAATCTGGAATCAATGCCTGAACCAGGAGGTTTTCTTAAAGCTTTTGACCCTTTAACTGGTGAAACTAAATGGTCTGTACCTATTCCGCATTACTGGAATGGAGGAGTTCTAGGCACTGCTGGAGGACTGGTTTTTCAAGGAGATGCCTTAGGCATGTTCTCTGCTTACGATAAGGAAACAGGAGAACGTTTATGGGAATTTAACACCTACACTTCTATGCTTGCTCCTCCAATTTCTTTTGAAATAGATGGAGAGCAATACGTTTCAATCCTAACAGGATCTGGTGGAGGAGATTTGTTTGGAGGAGAGCCTCTACCGCCAATAGAAATACAAGCTTCTCTTACGTACAACAATTTTGGAAGATTGTTAGTTTTTAAATTGGGCGGCCAAAAGGAGTTACCTATACCCGATGTAAGAGATAAAACTATCCCCGAACAAGTCCTAGCAGATGCCAGTAACGATCAAATCCGTAATGGAGAAAGTAATTACAATCAATACTGTGCCGTATGTCATGGCTTTGTAGTCAAGTCTGCTGGAGGACTACCAGATTTAAGAAAGATGACTACAGGCACCCATGATCTATTTAATAAAATAGTGCTGGAGGGTATCTTAG
>CAXFFS010000086.1:0-5455 GCA_964002385.1 uncultured Gammaproteobacteria bacterium
CAGAAAGTCTTAGCTGAAAATTATCGTTATGATTATAAAAACCAAATATATCAATCAGGCCATAACCAGATGTTGTAGCTCTAGGTGTGCATGCATTAGAAGATTCGCAATGGTGTCCAATTCCTACAGTAGGCACTCCTTCTAAGCCACTTTTGCTTGAATCCACTAGATTAACTAATCCTTGTAGACCCCACTTTTCATTAGATGCTATCCAGTCCAATCCAATTATAAGTTCCTTAGGGTCAACTTCAGCTATATCTTCTCCCTCATCATTTTTTCCTGAGCCAATTGACCCAGCAAACTTGGCATTAAGATTTTCTGAAATGTTTCTGTCATATTCAAATTCAATCCCTTCAATCTCAACACCTTCATGATTGTCGTACTGATAGATAACTAAACCCAGTGGTGAAAATCCAATAGCTTCTGCATTTATAAAATCTTTAACTTTATTTCTATAAACAGCTAATTCCCACTCTCCTCGATCTTGCTGCCCTCTCAGGCCTATTTCATAACTTTTACTGGTTTCAGATTTTAGGTTTGGATTAGGTCTAACCGTATATCTGTATGCAAAATTAGTGAATACAGTATTTGCACTCTCGTAATCAGGTGCTCTGAATCCCTCACTGTATTGACTGTAAAAAGTTAAATCTGGAGATATATCATAGAGGTAACCTACCTTAAGCGAAGTTTCTGAATCCCCTACGTCTTTAATCTGATATCCCAAAGAATTACCATTGAGAAAGTAAGAATCTATAGAGGTATTGAGCTCATAATCATCATATCTGAAACCTAATGAAAGTATCTGACTGTCAGAAAGGTTGATACGGTCATTAAAGAAAAAAGCTTTTCGAACTGATTCAGAATCTGGAAAAGTCTTATTAGGGTAATTTTCTCCATCAACTGCAAAAGACACTGCACCCGTAATCAGATTAGTTTCAGATCTCATTCTTGGCCTAGTTGTGTCTGTTCTCTCGTAATCTAAGCCATAAACCATTTGGTGTTTTGTTAAAGTTTTATAGGCCTGTAAAGTCATTCCTTTGAGGGATTGATTAAACTCAAAATCACTAGTTCTCATTGTTGGGGTAGGAGCCGCTTGCATTCCATTAAGAAAAGAAACTTGTTGTTGTACAGTCAGCTGTCTCTGCTCAGTGTCTTGCTTGTAGACAGTAACGCTACCTGTATCCAATAAGTTTGAATTTTTTGGGGATAGATCAATTTTAAAACTAACTCTGTCTCTTGAGCCTTCATCTTCTCCTAAAGACGATGAAACTGCTCTTGGAGCTGGGAAGTAAACAAACCCTTTTTCCGTATTAACCATCCAATCCCCATCCCATTCCTGCATATCAGCTACTAAACTGAGAATGGTTGTTTCTGAAGAGTGAAAAATAGTCTTAGCTAAAAGGCTCTTCTGGTTACCCTCAAAAGGGTTGGCTTCTAGGCTAAAGCCATCATGTATTTCTGTTTCGTTTAGGCCTCTACGAACAAGCTGAAGAAGACCTTCAATATTTTTTCCAGCAGCAGCTGTCAGAAAGTTAATCTTTTCTTGCTTATTTGATTGCTGTGTAGATGCATTAATCGAGAAGTATCTACCGCCTTCATCAACCAAATCAGAGGGATCTTTTGTGACATATGAAATAGCTCCAGCTAAGCCATCGGATCCATATTCTACTGAACTAGGGCCTTTCATAATCTCTACTTTCTTCAATAAATCTGTATCAACAATATCTCTTCCGTAGCCTGTATATGAATCAGATATTCTTTGACCATCAATTAGATAGATGGCTCCACCATGGATACCTCTTATGTGTAAATCCTGTGTGAAAGAACGTCCATACTGGTTTTCTTTATGCGCTGAAACTCCTGGAATGAATCTTACTAATTCGGCCAGTCCGTCAATCATCTTGAGATCAAGATCTTGTGAACTTATTGAATCAACTGATCCTATAACTTCACTCGCAACCGTAGGTATTCGAGAAGAGATTACTATTAGTTCTTCGTCAACAGTTTCCAAGTGGTCTTCGTCGGCTGAAATTGTTGTAAAAACGAAGAGTAAAAAACAAGAAAAAACCCTTTGCATCTTTGTCATTGGTAATCCTATTTATTGTTTAAAAAAGTTAACACTGGTTGGGTTTTGCAGCGGCATTATAATTTTTTTATTAATAAAAATAACTATATTTTTAATCTTAAACCAAAAACAGTTGTCCGTGGTTTTTGTGCTCTTGCTCCATGTTTAGGAGCCCTTGCAATGATATCTTCTTGATTAAAAATATTTTCAACTATCATGTAGACATCAAGGCTTTCATTGATCTGTTTTGATAATGACATATCTACGATTCTGTACGAGTCTATTTCGGTTCCTGAAGAACAATTTGCTGTTGAACAAGTACTTCCATAAGCATACAGCGTGGCATCACCACTAAATCCTGAATTAGTTCTAAATCCACCCCTTATAGCTAGTTGAGAATTAGGTAAGTCAGGAATGCCCATTCCTGCATTTACATCTCCCCAGAAGGAACTAGAGAAAGTATTATCAAAGGTTGCATCCGTAGAAGTGTAGATGGCACTGATTGGATAAGTCACTCCGACTTCTGAAATGATTTCTGTTTGAGCTGTTAATTCCAATCCACTTATCGAAGCCGCTCCGGCATTGAAGGAATCACCAATCTCACACTCTCCTACAGCTCCTCCAGATGCGGTACAACTTCCAAACATATTTTGATAATCAGTATCAAAATAAACTAGCTCAACGAAAGTAGAGCCTTGTATGTACCTCATACCCAACTCCATATTATCCGCTTCTTCTGGATCTGCTCCTCCACTGGTGGGAGTAAATCCTTCATGAAATCCTAAAAATATTGAAGTACTGTCATTTACTTCATATGTTGCACCAAAGCCAAATAAGCTATTATCTGAATCAGCTAACTTCTTTGGGTATCCTTTTTCAGTATTTATTGCACTTCTAGCCGAGTCTACATACCTTTCTTGTGTAATCTCCCAGTTTTCAGTTCTAAATCCAAGGTTTAAAGATAAAGATCCAATATTTACTTCTTCATTTACATAAAAGGCAGTGGCCTCTGCTTCAGTAACCCTGTTATTAGAGCTATAACCTGGAGCGGAACCTTCAATGAGAGTACTCAGATTTCCTCCTGCCCAGGTAGCATATTCATATATTTGGAAACGATCTTCAGAATCTTCTGTTGATCTATATCCTGCTGTAAGGGTCTGTTTGTTTGTTCTATATTGAACCTTTATATCAGTTCCTTTTGAGGTATAAGCTCTATTATTATTCTTTAGCTTAATTTCTACAGGCTGAGAGTTGGTCCCTAGTAATATAGACGAAGCATCGAGATTTCCTGAATTGGCAGCTGCTATTATGTTATTAATACCATTACCTAGTCCATATACCTTATTGTTATCTATCTTATCTACTTTAAACCAGTTTCTTGCGAAATCGTTCTCATAAATAGTGGCACTAAATTCAAAGTCTCCCATATCTGCTATGTAGTTTAAAGAAAGAGTATCATGAGCATTATCCATATTGTCATAGGCAGTTAATCCATACCTTTTATGAGGATCTCTCCTAAAATCAGTATCAGCTAGGCCTACGTAAGATTGATCAGATGATTCATCAGAATCTTGATATTTAAAGTTTAATTCATGGTAGGTTCCATCCGATTCTGAATCTGAATTAAGTCTCAATTTGACCACTATGTCATCTTTGTCAAAACCAGTGTTTTCGTTTGAATTCAAAATAGAATCAAATCCATCGGTCTTCCACAAATGAGACTCTATTAGAAAAGCAACATTGTCTTGAACAACTCCATAATGGAAATGAGTTCTCGTAGTCTGGTCCTCACCAAACTCTTGGTTAAACAAGCCTCCAGTTTCTTCAGGTATAGGCGTACTTAGTAAATTTATAGCGCCACCTACTGTATAAGGTCCTTGGGTAATAGCTGCAGGTCCTTTTAAAACTTCAACGCCAGCTAACCTAGGTGTTGTAGGGAAATAGTAAGCAGAAGATGAGGCGTAAGGAGCTGGAGCAATTAATACCCCATCCTCCATCAGTGTTACTTTTCCAGATCTATCTGCATACGTTCCCCGAATACTAATATTTGGCCTTAGGCCATAACCCTCTTCAGGACGGAAATTTACACCAGGAATTGTTGATAAAATTTTGTGAATATCTGTGTATTCATAAACCTTAAGATCTTCACTTGTAATAACAGAAGCTGACCCTGCAATTTCTAAAGCTTCTTCTTGTGATCCAATAATCTCTATAACTTCAATTTCTACATTTTCAGAGGCTGCATCATCAGCAGCTGTAAAAAAAGAAATTAAGGGAAGAAATGTACATAAAATAAATCTTTTCATAATCCTTTATATAGATCTTAATAAGAATCATTCTCATTTTAAATGATAATGATTCTTATTTGCAATAAAAAATTTAAGTTTTGAAATAAAATTTACGCCAGAGACTCAAGCCAAAGAGTAAAGATAAGAACCACAAAATTAATTCTGCCCAATTAGGATTACTGTTGTAACCAAAAAATCCTTTTAGAAAAACACCCACTCTACCCTTGTCATGAAGCCAATGAGAATATTTGTCTTTTCCGTGAAGGTTATAACTATAGAAAAATTCGTTATCACTTTCTTCCAGGACCTGTTTAGGGATGTGAACATTCCAAACTCTAATAATTTGATCTTTAGCTTTTAGAACAGAGTTATCATCTAGTTGTTTGTCTTTAAGGCTCACCCAATCAAGGTGGTCCCCTTTTACTAAAAACTCCTCTGCTTCATGAGTGCCGTAGGCCACCATACCAGAAGCAAAAAAGACAAGAAGAAGTGTTGTGACCCTAAAGAAAGAAGTCAGATCTACCTTTCTACCCTGTACCACTACTAAGTACCCTAAGAAGATAGCTAATATCATACCGGTGAAGAATCCAATGTAAGAAAAGCTTCCAAGAATGGAGAAGCTACCCATCAAGAATATAGCTGTTTCAAATCCTTCTCTAAGAATAGCGAAAAAGACTAGAAAAAATACACCCCATCCTGCTGTTTTTAATGCACTTGAGGTTTGACCTTCTAGAACTTCTCTATCACTAACTTTCTTTGCTAACCAAAAAATAACATACCAAAGTAACCCTGCTGTTATGTACATCAAGGTTGCTTCAACCAATTTCTCTATGGAAGCGTTACCGATTGACTCTTTTATACTACTTAGAAATAAAGCTACTAAAAGACTTGCAACTATAGAAGCACCTACCGCATACCAAAGTTGCAGAACCTCTTTCTTAAGTCCTTGTTTTGAAATAACTGTGTAAATTATTCCAACAATAAGAGCCGCTTCTAGAGTCTCGCGAAAGGTGATAATAAATTCATTCACAAACGCGAATGGTAATCATTATTGTTTAATTGGCAAGTGATTACTTGTCGTGCGAACTGTGGAGATCTTTTT
>CAXFFS010000087.1:0-5442 GCA_964002385.1 uncultured Gammaproteobacteria bacterium
ACCTGATCATCGAAAGTAGTGATTACTAAAGAGTTTTGATTTGAAGGTTGAGAATAGCCTAACCAAGATTCAAACAAAACCACTAAACCTATGTAAACAACTATTAGGCCAATCAAAATTATTTTTAAGATCTTCATGTTAATTATCTTTACCAACTTTATCTTGGTTTTGTTTCATTTCAAAATAATTTTAACTTCAAGTTTTTTCTGGAACTTCTTTCGTCTGACTAAAAAGATAACCTGGTCTCAATTTAAGATTGTCTGGAAAAGTTGGAGAGTCGAGTGTTTTTTCTCCTTCCCAAGCAACTTTTTGAAAGGGCATTTTAGGAAACCCTTCTGCTCCATGATCAGCTGATTCAATGCCTTGTGGTTTTTTTAAAACACAAGCTTCTTTTATCTTCTTATCCGAGGGCATTTCTATAACATCATCTCCATGCCCCTTACCTAACCTGACAGCTTCTGGTAAACCTAAACGTACATATTGTTCAGAAGGACATTCGTTTCTAGCCATCTCTCTTATCATCAATTTAATCATATGGATTTCAATCTCTTGATCGTCCAAAGGCTTTGTTTGACCGGGATCTGCTTGTACATCGAATAGTAAGGTTGCGGTTCTTCCCTTTCCCATGGGGTTATCTTTAGAATAGAAAACAGGAGGAGTTCTAGTAGGTATCTGCATGACTTTACAGCCTTTCATAAATCCAAAACCTTCTACCCTCTCCCATTCTTGTAATTCACGAGGAGAAAACCTTTTTTTCATGTGTGTGGGCATTAAGGTGTAGTCATAAAGAGGGGTGTTATCTTCTGTGGTATTAGCTCTCATGTATACGTATTGGCCATCGGTAACATTCACCTGACCTCCCATAACACCGTAAAGAGAAGCTTTACGTATTTCTTTATCTTCAGTCATGGAATCAAATATTGGTTTTCCTTGCATGTCTTCGGTCAAAGATATATCAAAAAAATCTAAGATGGTGGGTGCCAAATCTATGGTCTGAACCAAAGCATTCCTTTCTTGATTAATGTTTTCAGGATTACGAGGGTCGTAAGCCCAAAAGGGTATGTGAGCTATTTCTTGAAAAAAAGGAGTTACTACTTTTGCCCACCAATCATGTTCACCCATTAAAAATCCATGATCGGTATTAACTATCAGCATGGTATCTTCCCATAAGTTATGCTCGTCGAAAGCATCTAAGACCCTTCCAAGTTGTTGGTCACAAAAGGTTATAAGGGAAGCATACATATACCTTATATGACCTACCGTTTGCTCGTCTTCCCTTACTTCCCTGTAAGGAGGCCAATCAAAAGGTGGGCCATCGTATTCGTGAGGATATAATTTTTGAAATTCTTCTTGAGTAAAAAATGGTTCATGAGGATCAAATGTTTCTATCTGAAGATACCAATTATCCGCGTCCTTATTTCTATTAATGAATTCAAGACCAAGATCAAAAGTCTTGTATTGAGGTTGAAGTTCCACTCTGTCCATATGCTCACGATTTATGTTGTCTTGTTTCTGATATCTCAATCTTTGCTGTTCAGGCCATCTATCTGACCCATAATTTGGGTCCCTAAATTTTTCAACGTCGCCTATCCATTTGTCCCCTTCTTGTCCTCTTACTAAATCAAAGGTTGTGTATCTTTGGTGATAAGTTGCTCCTCCATCTTCCCAGTAATGAAGGTGATCTGTGACCTTGTGAGAGTGGACTCCATTCCTGTTAAGAATAGAAGGCATGGAATCATCAAATGGCTCTAATGGCCCCCAAGATCTATGTAAAAAATTATATCTTCCAGTATGCATTTCTCTTCTGGCAGGCATACAAGGCATTGAACCAACATAAAAGTTTTGGAATTGCACTGATCTTTTAGCTAGTCTCTCAAAGTTGGGCGCCTTGACCCATTCATTGCCATAAGTAGGAATGAAATGACGACATAATGTGTCATACATAACAACCACACATCTTTTTCTTGCTTCTTTACTCATTAGTTCTTTCTATAAAGAAATTTAATGGGTCAATTATGGGAACATACATCCCAATCAACAACCTTTTTCATGAATTTGATAATGGCATAATTTGCTAAAAGCTATTAGTATCTAGTTTCTTATTTTAGAGAGTAAATATTATGGATATCGAACTTAGTACTGAAGATTTGGCTTTTAAGACAGAAGTAAATGAATTTTTTCATGCCAATCAAATGGACAAGGGGGAGGATTATTTTTCGTGGCGTAGTAGGTGGTTTGAAAATGCCAAAACAAAGGGAGGCTGGGATGTACCCAAGTGGCCCGTTGAATTTGGTGGTCCTGGCTGGACGCCAACTCAACATTACATATGGGAGCAAGAAACGGCCAGAGCTACCCTGCCCTTTGACCTTCCTTTTGGCACCAATATGCTTGCACCAATTTTGATGGGATACGGAAATAAAGAACAGCAAGATAGATTTCTTCCGGATATTAGAGCTAGAAAGGTTAATTGGTGTCAGGGCTACTCCGAAACTGGTGCCGGTTCCGATTTAGCAAACTTGAAAACAAAAGCAGAATTATCGGAGGATGGTACTCATTACACTGTTAATGGATCAAAAATATGGACCAGTGCAGCTCAAATAGCAGACTGGATTTTTTGTTTAACCCGAACTGACGATAGTGGAATCAAGCAAAAGGGTATTACCTTTCTACTTTTTCCTATGAAACAAGAAGGCATAGAGGTAAAACCAATTATTACTTTAGGCGGAGCCCATAGCGTAAACACTGTTCACTTTACTGATGTAAAAGTTCCCGTTGAAAACCGTATTGGAGAAGAGGGTAAAGGTTGGACCTACGCTAAAGGATTACTTCAACATGAAAGAACAGGGCTAGCTGGCTTATCTAGATCTTTGGTTGCCCTTGAAAGCCTTAAGGAAGATGCTCAGTCAGTAATAAAGGGCAATGGTAATCTCATGGATGATCCTGGTTATAAAGCAAAAATCGCAGAATTAGAGATTGACCTAATGGCGAGTGAATATACTGAGCTTCGATGTCTTGCCAGCGCAGCTGCTGGTGCTGAATTAGGCCCAGAATCTTCTATATTGAAATTAAAAGGAACTGAAATACAACAAAGAATTCAAAAATTAAAGGTGGAGGCTAGCGGAATTTATTCTCCAGCTTGGGGAGATCAAGCAGTCGGTTTGCCATTTGCTAAAAGTGGGACAGCAGGATACCTAGCGAGTCGAGCCTACACTATTTACGGTGGTGCCAGTGAAGTTCAACGTGATGTTATTGCTAAAAATGTTTTAGGGCTTACTAAAAAATCAACAAAATGAATTTTGAACTTTCGGAAGAACAACGAATGATTCAACAGAGTGTTGAGCGCTTTGTAGAAGATAATTATGACCTAAATAGTCGAGTAGCTTTGAGTTCCAAGAGTCCAGGTTTTAGTACTGAGAACTGGCACTCTATGGCTGAACTGGGTTGGTTGGGTTTACCTTTTGAAGAAGAAGATGGTGGCTTTGGAGGCAATCAAATAGATGTTCTCGTAGTTATGGAACAGTTCGGTCGCGGCTTAGTTCTTGAGCCTTATCTAGCTAGCATCGTCATGGGTGGAGGTGCCTTAAAGAGAGGGGGCACAAATGCTTTAAAGAGTGAAATCTTACCTCAAGTTATTGAAGGCACCTTGCAATTAGCTTTTGCGTACGCAGAAGAACAAAGTAGATTTGATTTAGATGATGTCATGACATCGGCTCGAAAAGAAGGAGAAAATTTTGTTTTAAACGGTCAGAAATCCATGGTACAAAACGCTGAGACTGCGGATAAAATAGTTGTCTCGGCACGTACTAGTAGCGGCCAAGTTAGCCCACAGGGTATTACTTTATTTTTGATAGACGCTGATGCTGAAGGCTTATCCCGAGATAACTTTCCCACTGTTGACGGGCTAAGAGCTTCTGAAATTACCTTAGAGAATGTAAGTGTAGGTCCAGACAGAATTCTGGGTGAAGTTGATCAGGGCTTCAGCATATTGCAGTCAGTTGCCAACGATGCAATGCTTGCATTAAGTGCAGAAGCGGTTGGTGCCATGGAAGTCTTATATAAAGATACGGTGGACTACACGCAACAAAGAGAACAGTTTGATCATCCTCTATCTGAATTTCAGGTTCTGCAACATCGAATGGTTGATATGTTTATGGAATATGAACAGTGTAAGTCGCTGTTGTACCGTGCAACAATGGAAACAATTCAAGACCCAGAAGCCGCACAGAGAACCATCCATGCACTCATGCATTTAATCGGAAAGTCAGGAATGTTTATCGGTGAAAATGCCGTTCAACTCCATGGCGGAATGGGGATGACAGAAGAACTTAGAATCGGCCATTACTTCAAACGTTTGTTAGTTATTGATGCAACGTTTGGAAATGCGGACTATCACCTACAAAAATTCACAACTTTTTCTTAAGAAAACTTGGTGGGTCTGGGAGGACTTGAACCTCCGACCTCACCCTTATCAGGGGTGCGCTCTAAACCAACTGAGCTACAGACCCACTTGCGTGGATGGCGAATCTTACAATGAATAAGTTACTTGCGTAAGGCTTTTACTACCCAAATCACGGGTCCTGACAAAATATAGAGGAGTGCGCAAGACAAAAGTACCAAAGGAGGATCAAGAGAGACTAAAGCAAAAATAAAAACTACCATTAAGATAGAGAAGAAAGGAACCCTTCTCTTCATCTCTATCTCTTTAAAGCTGTAATAAGGAACATTTATTACCATTAAAATAGCAACTAAGCCTGTTAGGCAGGCACTAATGACAGCCAGAGTTGCTCCAACGTTTTCACCTTCTATTCCTAAAGAACTTAAATACCATACATAATAGGCTATTAGGCCCGCTGCGACAGGACTTGGTAAACCTTTAAAGAATTTATCTTCAGACCCGATGTTAGTATTAAATCTTGCCAGTCGAAGAGCTGCGGCAGCAATAAATAAAAATGAAAAGACCCAACCTGTTTGGCCCAGAGAGTTTAGTCCCCATAAGAATATACAAATAGCTGGTGCAAGACCAAAAGAGATGACATCGCTGAGACTGTCATATTGTGCACCAAATTGACTCTCGGCTTTCGCAAGCCTAGCCACTCTTCCATCCAATCCGTCAAATATTTGGGCAATAAAAACTGCCATACCAGCATAAACAAAGTTTCCTTCGGTAGAAGAAATGATGGAAAAGAATCCTGCGAATAACGAAGCTGTGGTTAAAAGATTGGGTAGAAGAAATATACCTCTTCTCCTGACTTTCTTTCCCCCCTTAGAAACTACTTCTTCATGTTCGTCATAAAGATCTAGATTTTCAGGTTTTTTGGGCACTTGTATTAATTCTTAGCTTTATCAACTAACTTATTTTTAGCTATCCAAGGCATCATTGCTCTGAGCTCTTTACCCACTTCCTCGATAGGATGTGAGGAAGCTTGATTCCGATAATTTTTC
>CAXFFS010000088.1:0-5413 GCA_964002385.1 uncultured Gammaproteobacteria bacterium
TCGGTCTTTCCCCTAATAAAAATAGACATGAACTAATAAAAAGAGTTTGCTCTATAACCGATGTAGCAATTATGCCTAGATGGATGAAAGTAGGGCAAGTTCTTAAATACGTGGAAGGAGTTCATCCCAGATTTGATATGAGCAAAGCAAGAAAAATTTTGTCCAACACAAATATTAAGAGGAGTTCAAGAATACGGACTCTTTCTAGAGGAATGGTTGTGCAGCTTCACCTTTCAATAGTAATGGCAATTGATGCGGAATTGCTGGTTCTAGACGAACCCACTTTGGGGTTAGATTTATCTTATCGTAAAGAATTTTATTCACAGTTGATCGAAGATTATTTTGATGGAAATAAGACCATTATCATTAGTACTCACCAGGTTGAAGAAATAGAAGGAGTATTGTCTGACGTAGTATTTATGGATCAAGGAAAGGAAATAATGAGTGGGTCAATTGACGAATTAAATCAAAAATTTCTTGAACTTAGGCCCAACGCTGAAAATATTGAGAAAGCTAAGGCCTTGAATCCGCTTTACATAAGAACGGAACTGGGAAGACCGGTTTATCTCTATGAAAATGTGGAGACTGAAAAATTAAGAGAATTTGGAGAAGTGCATCCTCCTGCAATAGCTGATCTTTTTCTTGCTCTAATGAAAAAGAACAAAGAGGGAGAAGATAAATGAACACCCTGAAAGCATTGATCAGAAGGGAGTTGCAAGAGCACAAATGGGGTTTTGTATATTTACCCTGGATTGTGGGTGCTTTCATGTCCTTGGTGGTTGTTATGGTTTATTTAGGATTAACGGAAGTGAACACTGAGAATTTTAAATTTTCTACAGATGTCTTTGCGGATTCTGAAGTAGTTCAATCAATGAAAGAAGCTACATTTGAGCAGAGAAGAGCTGCTATAAAAGCTGGTTTACTTGTTTTAGGTTTTCCACTAGTTATAGCTTTAGGTTTTGCTATTCTTGCTTATAGTTTGAGTACATTTTTTGATGAGAGAAAAGATAAAAGTATTATTTTTTGGAGATCTTTACCGGTTTCAGATTCTTTTACGGTTTTTTCAAAATTAATAGTCGCTCTAGTTGTAGCTCCCTTATTAGTCATTCCGGCTTTGTTATTTTTACACTTAGTGTCAGTAACAGCAGGATCTATTTACTTTGCTGTTTCAGACATCGTCCCTTTTACATGGGCTTGGCAGGCCTACCCTTGGCTGGACTGGATCAGGGTAATTTTTAGCCTTTGGATGCAGAGCTTATGGTCTCTCCCAATAATCACTTGGATTATGCTTGCTGGGGCTTATTCTCGAAAACCAGTGGTAGCAGCAATACTACCACCCGTAGTAGTAGTCTTAGTTGAAGGAGTTTCTTTGTCTTCGTCAGTTTTTTTGGATTCCTTATTTGAAAGAGTGCAGCCTTGGTCAAGAGCAAGTTCGTTCCCTAAAGAATACGAATCCCTGGGAGTGGCTGAACTTAGTGATATTCCATTGTTGTTTGGTATGACTGAGTTTTGGGTTGGCATTTTAGTCAGTTCTGTTTTCATCTATTTAACTATTTATTTTAGAAGTAAGAGTGATTACGCTTCAGTGGAATAGGGTTTGACCTTAAGGTCCATGCTTCTTACAATGCCGCATTAAATCAAGTGTCCCCTTCGTCTAGTCTGGTCTAGGACACCAGGTTTTCATCCTGGCAACAGGGGTTCGAATCCCCTAGGGGACGCCAGCTTTCTGAAACCTTGATAGAATAGGTATTTCAGAGGCTCGCTTCCAAAAATATAGCCATATTCTCTGCGTCGTAACGAATGAAAATTAATAAAATCAAACTGATTCTACTAATTATTTTTCTTGTTTCTTGCGGAAGTGGGAGTTCAGATAAATCACCAGAGCCATTTAATTTTGTTATCGAAGCGGTAAATGAAGCCTATGATTATTCATTAATAGAAATTAAGGCTAACTCTCCTTCTTCAATATTAAGTCTTCAATTAATTTCGGATGACTTAACTTTAATCTCTTCAAACAACAGCACTTTGTCAGTTCTCTTACCTATAGTTTTTAGTGATACCCTCTTTGAATATCAAGTTAAGGCAATTAATTCTTCTGGCATTAGCACTACAGTAAGTAAAACTATCTTAGTTAAGGTTTATCCTCATGGAATAGAAAATTATTCTTTACTCGGCCAAACCGATACAGAAAATTTTTTAACTAATGATTATGCAGTTTTTAATTTTTCTTTTGAGGCCATAAATACCGATGAACCTTTTACAGAGACCCTTTGTTACCCAACAGTTAATGATTGTTCAGAGGAAGATGGTATTTTTACTTCCGACATGCACAATTCAAATTACGGAGACTTCAATGGAGATGGGTATGAGGATTTAGTAGTAACTTGGGCAGTCTTTCCTCACACACTTGAAAGAGAATCAACTAAGAGCCAGGTAGAAATCTACTTGAATGATGGCACAGGCAGGCTTAAAAAGGATCACCAGTTCTTTTTTGATAGAGAACCTCCTTCAAGACACATGACTTACAGGATAGTTGTTGAAGATTTTAATCTAGATGGAATTGACGATATCTTTGTGGGATCCATGGGGTTAAGTAAGAGAAACCCTGACGGATCGTATACTTCTTTTTCAGAACCAAATGTACTTCTTTTATCAGACAATGGTTTGATGAAAGATGCTTCAAATATGATTGATTATAAGGGTGAAACTTCATTTTCACATGATGCCTCTGCTGGGGATGTGAATGGTGACGGCTACCCTGATATTTTAGCTGGAAGAGCTCTATTTCTTAGCAATTTAGGTCAAAGTTTCACCAATATCTCAGAACAGTTACCCGCTGATTGGAGAGACTGGTCAAAATATCAGTACACCATGTCATCTTTAATGGAGGATTTTAATGGTGACGGCTTAGCAGATATTGTGATGCTTTGGAATGATGATGAGTTTAACCCCAATCCACCAAAACCAGAGATAGCTTTAAGTAATTCATTGCTGGAAATTAAAGATTGGGAGATTAGAGTCTTGCCTGAAGGTTTTTTTGGAAGTGGTCTAACTAAGTTTAATTATGCTAAGGCAGCAGACATTGATTCAGATGAAGATTTAGACATAGTTATCGGAACCACAAGAGCAAACCCTTATTACATTGGAAGATATATACAGATACTCATAAATGATGGGGAAGGGAATTTTTCTGATGAAAGTTTAACCAGATTGCCTAATCAAGATAGGTCTGTAAATTTTGAAGATCCAGATGAGACTTACGAATGTAAGACTTATGGAGAAGGCCCCCTTTTTATTAGAGATTTTGAAGGAGATGGGGACTTAGATATTTTTGATCAAACTGCATCTAATTCTCCTACTCAGTGTCCAGGAATTACAATTTTCCTTAATGATGGAGAAGGGAAGTTCCAAAAAGATGTAATTACACAAATTGCTTGGGTCAGCGGTATTCAGATAGCAGGATTTGAATATGAAGGAGAGATCAATCCAATTAATAGGTCAATTCCTCTTAATTTAGACCAAAGAAACAAATTAGATTTTGCTGCAGAGGTTTACGCACCTTCTTACGATAATATCGTGTTTTTATATGAGGTTATTTCTACTGCAGACTAATGCCTACGTCATGGAAGAACTTTCTTAGTTTGGTATAGTTACAGGTAGAGGAAACTTATGAAAGTATTTAAATGGTTAGGAATTGTAGCTGCGGTTTATGTAGTCCTTGTTGTGTTATTCGAAACAGTACTTCTTGGCTATAACCAACCTTCATTTGAGGACGAAGGAGGATGTTCCGGTTTTGGTCAAGGCTGTGGCATACCAATGATTGTCATTACAACAACCGATGACAAAGGGCAGTCATCTGATCGAATGCTTGCTCGATTTAATAGCACCGATGGGAAAATCTATGTTTCTGCTCATCACTGGCCTAGAAGTTGGTACAAAGAAGCAATTAAAAATCCTAATGTAAAAGGTGAAATTGATGGAGAAGTTAAGGATTATGTAGCAGTGCCAGTTGAGGGAGATGAATTTGAAATGGTGGCTCGTGGGTTCCCTTTACGTCTTCCTGTAAAAATTATGATGGGATTTCCACCAAAGCGGCAAATTCTTCGCCTGGATCCTAATGTAGAATGAAAAAACGAAAAGTATTAGCTTCAGATGAAGATTTAATTTATGAAGTAGATAGCGCTGATAAAGATACCTGGAATGGCTATCATGGGAGACAGAAGCAGACCAGACCAAAAAAGAAGTTATACTTTAAAATACATGAGGAGAGTTTTGATTAATGGCAAAAAACTTTAATAAAAAGAAATTCGGTATTTCTAAAGGGGAACCTCAGAATCGGAATCAAGACCGAAAAGGAAACCCATCCAAGTCAGGTAATCTGACCTCAACTAATCAGGGTCGCAAAGGTCAGAAATAACAGATTAAAAAAATACATCTTCGACATAAAAGATGGGAAAGTTTAAATAAAATCTAATGAAAAAGATTTTCTTAATCCTATCAGGTCTTTCTTTTCTTTTTTCTGGACTAGTGAAGTCTGAGTTACTGGCCAATAATGATCCATCTAAGTACACGGTAATCAAGGATATTTTGTGGGCATCTCCAGGAGGTTTCGACCTTACGATGGATATATATACTCCAAATTCAGGAAAAAGATTTTATCCAGTTGTGGTTATTTTTCATGGAGGAGGGTGGTTAATAAGGAACAAATCCATTATGGATCAAATGTCCAAGTACCTCGTAACTAACGGCGAGTATGTTGTTTGTAACGTAAATTATCGTTTGTTAGCTGACAAGGGTAATACGATTAATTTAAATCAAATAATAGAGGATGTTTTTGGATCAATCCTTTGGATTAAAGAAAATATTATCAATTATCAAGGAGATAAAACAAAACTTGCTGTAACCGGAGATAGTGCAGGTGGTCATCTTTCAGCAATGATTGTCAATATGGGAACTAAGCTTAGTACCAAAGGATTTACAACTACATCACAAGGATTTCATCCAACTTATATACCTGAAGGAAAAACGGCAGAAGAAGTGGCTAAAGAAAATGGTTTGGAAGTTCAAGCTGCCATATTAAGTTATGGTGCTTACGATATGTATACATCGAGTTTAAAGGGATTTGAAAAAATGAAGAACTTTTTCTGGTTAATTTCAGGATCATTACCAAGGGGTATTTTCGGTAACAACTTTAATGCAGTAGACCATCCAGAAATGTATAAGGCTGTTTCTCCTTCATTTAATATACCTATGGCTAGTGAGCGCAAGTTACCTCCTCAACTATTGACTGTTGGTAGTAAAGACAAGCTTGTCACTCCTAATTCAGTAAAAGTTTATAAGGAAAAATTAGAATCTTCAGGACACCATGCTGAATATTGGGAATATCAAGGTCAAGGTCATGCTTTCTTAGACT
>CAXFFS010000089.1:0-5282 GCA_964002385.1 uncultured Gammaproteobacteria bacterium
TGGGTCGGATTCGATCAACCTCAGAGCCTGGGTAATAGAGAATTTGGCAGCTCTACAGCCTTACCAATTTGGCTAGATTTCATGCGTCCAAATATAGATTTTTTACCTAGAAATAAGAACTTACCTCCAAATGGCATTGTAAGTATTAAGGTAGATAAAAAAACCGGATTGAAGTTAGAAAGTGATTCCGGAAATTCAATTTTTGAATACTATTTGGAAGAATACTTACCAGAATAACTATTTCACAAGAGATTCAATTAAAAAAGTGGCTTGGTTTGAAATTCTTTGAGAGGGCTTGTCAGTAAAACCAGAACGTACGAATTGTTGGATTACTCCTTCAACAAAAGCTAATAACAGATTGGCGCTTGAAGCAGAGGGCAAGGCTAATTTCTTTTTTGTTTCTTGTTCGTATTTTTGAAGGTTTTGTTTTATTAGTAGCTCAATTTTAGAAAACATCTGTTTAATCCTGTTGTCGAGAGATGCTTCATCAACGGAAAAGGCTTCTCTAGTTAGCAGTCTTGCTAAGCCAGGATTTTTTTCACTGAATGAAACTAGTAGAATCATAATGTTAGAAGCTTTCTTTAGATGATCTTCTTTGGAAGAGTTTATATCTCCAATTAAATCAAAAAGACTTTGTTCACAAAAATCTACTAAACCTTCGTAAATCTTCCTTTTACTAGGAAAATGTCGATAAATAGCAGCTTCAGTTATTCCGCACTCACTAGCTAAAGAAGCAGTGGTTACTTTAACTGGGCCTTTAGCTTGCAACATCTTTGCCAGATTTTGCATTATGTCTAATTGCCTAGGTTTTAATTTATCCATAGCTATTAATCAGAAGTGATCGTAGTTCCGATCTCCAATCAGTTAACACTTCTAATAATACAACAAGTGGTAGTCTTCTATCGAAAATGTAATAAAACCTTACGCCTGAGGTATATAGACAAGGTTAAAAACTCCCCAAGTTAGGATTGATATCATTCAGGGTTCTTCTGAAAGTATTTTTAATTGATTCTAAATTTTCTTGAGTATCAGCTTCAAATCTTAGAACTAAAACAGGACTTGTATTTGATGCTCTTAATAGCCCCCAACCAAAGTCAAACTCTATCCTAACTCCATCTATAAGGACGGATTTGGAGTCTTTATAGTTAGCTTTAGAAATAAAATCTTCAACTATCTTAAATTTTTCATCATCAGTAGATTCTATGTTTATTTCAGGGGTTGAGACTAGTTTAGGCAGACCTTTAAATACATCTTCATTCTCATTCAAGTTTGAAATAATCTCTAACATCCTTGCTCCGGCATAAATACCATCATCAAAACCAGGCCATCTATCATTAAAGAAAATATGACCACTCATTTCTCCTCCGAGCAAGGCTTTCTCTTCTTGAATGCGTTTTTTGATATAAGAATGGCCAGTTTTTGACATTATAGGAATGCCACCTTCGTTTAAGATGGCATTTGATAGAAGTTTTGAACATTTAACATCAAAGACTATCTTGCCTTCTTTATTTTGTTTAAGTATGGAATTAGAGAATAAAATCATCTGCATATCGGGAAATATAATCTTTCCTTCCTTGGAAACGACACCCAATCTGTCAGCATCTCCATCGAAAGCTAAGCCTATCTCTAATTTCTGTTCTTCAACCAGTTTTCTTAAGTCTTCCAGGTTTTCAGGTTTAGAGGGATCGGGGTGGTGATTTGGAAAGTCTCCATCAACTTCTGTAAACAGACCATGAACTTCACAGCCCAGACCTTCATATACCTGTTTGGCAATGATGCCTGCGGCTCCATTGCCGCAATCTATGGCTATTTTAAGCGGTCTTTTCAGTTCAATATTGTTTACTATTAAGTTTAGGTACTGATCTTTAACATCCAAGGCTTTTTCTGAACCCTCTCCTTTTAAAAACTCTTTCTTAAGAATGTTTTCTCTGATTTCTTGTATGGCCTTTCCTGAAATAGTCTTTTTATCTTCAACTACTTTAAAGCCGTTGTAATTTCCAGGGTTATGGCTTCCTGTGATCATAACTCCATTAGGGCAAGAGAGAGAGTGGGTAGCAAAATAAAGAATCGGTGTGGATACAATACCTATATTGATAACGTTGCAACCCGTTGATTTGATACCTGCAGCAATCCAATCAAAAAGATCAGGGCTTGAGTTTCTACCATCTCTACCTACTACAAGAGAATCATTGCCTGATTCTAATGACTTAGTGCCTAAACTTTTTCCGATCAGAACTACAGTTTCTTGTGATAATTCTTCATAAGCTATTCCTCTAATGTCATAGGCTCTGAATATATTTTTATTAAGGTTCATTTAATAATAGAATCCTTGAGAAGTAGTTATTATATAATTTTGCTGGCTTTTAACATGAGATAATAAAGTTTTAAGATTTTAAAAAGAGAGAATAATGAACTTATCTGACTTAGATGGTTATATCTGGTTTGACGGAAAGATAGTCGACTGGAAGGAAGCTCAAACTCATGTCCTAACTTATACTTTGCACTATGGTCTCGGTGTCTTTGAAGGAGTAAGGGCCTATTTAACTCCCAAAGGCACATGTATATTTCGTCTTCATGATCATACTGAAAGGCTGTTTAAATCAGCAAAAACTATTGGTATGAAAATACCTTTTTCTTCAGAAGAACTTATAGAAGCTCAAAGAAAAATTGTTTCACTTAATAATTTAAAGGAGTCTTACATAAGACCAATGTGCTTTTACGGATCTGAAGGTTTGGGAATTAGATTTGATAATTTGAGCGTTCACACCATTGTAGCTGCTTGGGAGTGGCCTCATTACATGGAACCTGAAGCTCAAGAAAAAGGGATTAGTGTCAAGGTTTCTTCTTTCAAAAGACAGGTGAGAAATGAAGTGGCTAATGCAAAGATAAATGGAAATTATGTTCAATCAACCGTTGCCCTAAATGAAGCCATAGAACAAGGATTTGAAGAAACCCTGTTACTTGATTCTGAAGGCTTTGTAGCAGAAGGGAGCGGAGAAAACTTCTTTATGGTTAAAGACAATAAACTCATTACCCCGGATCTGGATGCCTGTTTAGATGGTATAACTCGTAGAACTATTATTAGTTTGGCAAAAGAACTAGAAGTGGATTTTGAAGAAAGAAAGATTCAATTGGAAGAAGCGCTTGAAAGTGATGAAGCTTTCTTTACTGGAACTGCTGTAGAAGTCATGCCCATAAATGCCATTGATAAAAAAAGCATTGCTAATGGCGTCAGAGGGCCTATCACGGAAAAACTTCAAAAAGCTTATCTTGATCAAGTAAGAGGCAAGAGATCCGGAAATAAAGACTGGCAATCTCCTATTGATAGTTAAGAATTCCAGAACATGAAGATACTGATTATAGGACCTTCTTGGGTTGGAGATTCTGTTATATCTCAAAGTCTTATTAAGGTAATTCTTACAAAGTCAAAAGAAGCCAAAATTGATGTCCTCTCTTCTGAGTGGACAAGAAATATTTTCGAAAGGATGGATGAAGTCTCTGAAACTATAACTCTCCCTTTTTCACACGGAGAAATGAAGATTAAAGAAAGGGTGGATTTGGGAAAGACGCTTAAAGAAAAGAATTACGATCAAGCTATAGTTTTACCAAACTCATTTAAATCTTCTTTGGTTCCTTATTTTGGTGAAATACCTATAAGAACAGGCTGGAGAGGAGAAATGAGGTATTTTCTAATCAATGATATGAGAATTTTAGATAAAAAGATTTTCCCCCGAATGGTTGATAGGTTTGTGGCTTTAGCTTTTAAGAAGAATGAAAATATTCCATCTTCTATTCCTTATCCAAGTCTTAAAGTTGAAGAAGAAAATCTGGATTTATTAAGAGTTAATTTCGGAATTGATTCAATTTCACCCTTAATTTGTCTTTGTCCTGGAGCGGAATTCGGACCAGCCAAAAGATGGCCAACAAATTATTATTCAGAAGTAGCCAACGAGTATTTAAAGAAAAATTGGCAAGTTATTCTTTTAGGATCAGAAAATGATATCCCTGTGGGCGAAGAAATAAAAAAGAATATCAACAAAGAGTTTGGGTTTTTAAACTTAATAGGCAAAACCAAGTTAGTGGATACGATTGATATTCTTTCCAGCTCAAACCTAGTATTAACTAATGATTCCGGATTAATGCACGTTGCAGCTTCGGTAGATGTTCCTCTGGTAGCGCTTTATGGACCCACTTCACCTGAATTCACTCCCCCTTTGAGCAATAAGGTTAAAGTAATTAAAAAGAATGAAGGTTTTACAAAATTGAGAAGTGGCGACTTAGAGGGTGGTTATCATCAAAGCTTAAAAGATATTAAGCCTAAAGAGGTCTTAGCAGCCTTATTAGAATTTGAGTCTTAATTCTCAAGCTCTCTTTGTTTAAAAGAGAATTCGTAAGTTCTTTGACTTATATTAAAAAGCTCAAACCCTAGTTTCTTTAATGTGTTAATGGCTTCAACTGTTTGAGAAACAGAGATGCCTTTATACATGTGATGGAATTCGATCAAAATCTGATTAATTTTAATCTTGCTATCGGGTAGGGCTTTTATGACTTCATATTCAGCACCTTCAATGTCCATTTTTAACAAATCTATTTTTCTGTGATTGAGCTCAGATGCAATGGTATCTATGTCTTTAACTTGAGCTTTTATTTCATTTTTTGTATTCCCATATCTATCAACTGGAGAAAAATGAGTGGAGGTAGATTTAGCAGGAGGGTAGAAACTCATAAAACCGTTCTCTGCCGATAAGCCAAGTGGATGAAAGATAAACTTCTTCGGCAGTTCTTGTCCTTTTACCCATTCTACACTTCGTGGTGTTGGATCAAATGCATGGACTGTTACCCCGAGAGAATCGATTAATTCAAGGTCAAAATCTATATTTGCGCCAACTCCTACAGAGTAAATTACACTTTCACTGTTAAGCAAGGACTTATCTACTACCCAACCATGATCTCCGCCATAAAGAGCTGAAGTGTTGCAGCTCACAGGTTCAATTCCTAGTTGTCTTAACTTGTGACGACGAAATCTTTGTTTACTTCTAGTAAATATTGACATTAGACAACCATATTAGCTTAACCTTTAAAACAGATGAATATCTCTAATACAGGATAAAATAATAATTAAACGGGTAATTGCTTGAAAGAGACTATTTTTTTAAATAAAGAGTTGGAGAGTTTATTCTTGTCTGGAGATCCTTTTCTTCTTGCAGAAGATATACAAGGAGAAGTCTTTAGGCAGACTGCAAATAGGATAACCAAAGAATTTTCCTTTGAAGGAAATAAAT
>CAXFFS010000090.1:0-5273 GCA_964002385.1 uncultured Gammaproteobacteria bacterium
TCTGTAAATTAGGTCATCAGTGACCCTAGGATTGGATTCTTTGTTGTTAACGATTTCTTCGAGACCTACTATTTGTTCTTTTATCCATTTTTGGTAGGGGTAGGCCTTATAAATCTTTTCTTTTATTTCTTCATCTGGAACCATTCTTCCTTCTTCAAAATCGATAAGAAACATTTTTCCGGGTTGAAGTCTGCCCTTCATCAATACATTCTCAGGATCAACAGGAAGGACACCCACTTCTGAAGCCATGATTACTTTGTCATCCTTGGTGACATAATACCTACTAGGGCGAAGTCCATTTCTATCAAGAACTGCCCCGATATAGTTACCATCTGTGAAAACAATGGATGCGGGACCATCCCAGGGTTCCATCAAAGAAGAAGAGTATTCATAAAAAGCTCTTTTTTCCTGATTCATGATGGCATTTGATTGCCAGGCTTCAGGTATCATCATCATTATTGATTCTTGTAAACTTCTTCCAGTTAACATTAGAAATTCAAGGATATTGTCAAAATTTCCTGAATCAGAGCTATCAGGTTCGGCGATGGGAAATAAATCTTTAAGTTTTTTGCCAAAAAGCTCACTTTCGGCTACACCCTGTCTGGCGCTTATCAAGTTAACGTTGCCTTTTAAGGTATTTATCTCACCGTTATGACACATGTATCTATTGGGTTGAGCTCTGTCCCAAGAGGGGAAGGTATTGGTACTAAACCTTGAATGGACCATGGCTAAATGCGTTTCGAAACTCTTTTGTTCTAAATCAGGAAAAAATGGGAAAAGCTGTGAAGGGGTTAACATGCCCTTGTAGACAATAACCTTGGATGAAAGGCTGCAAGCAAATAATAAACTAGCCTGAGTAAGGCTTTTATCTGTTCTAAGTCTATGACTGAACTGTTTCCTGATCAGATAGAGATTCCTTTCGAACTCGTCTTGGTCAATTCCAGCTGCGGATTCTATAAATAATTGCTCTATAGCAGGTTGGGAAAGTTTTGCAGCGGGGCCAACATCTGCTTTTTTAGGGTCAACAGGTACTGGTCTCCATCCCAAGAATATTTGTCCCTCTAAAGTAATAATATTTTGAATTTCTTTTTTACAGAACTCTCTTTCTTTTTCATCTTGAGGCAGAAAGATATTTCCAACTGCATAAGACCCTTTGTCAGGCAAGTTGATTCCAATCTCTTTAGCTATTTTTTTCCAGAAATTATGGGGAAGGGCTACCAGAATACCAGCGCCATCACCTGTGTTTTCTTCGAATCCACAACCACCCCTATGATCCATTCTAGAATTTACTAGATAGGCGTCCTCCATAATTTGTCTTGAAGGAATGCCTTTAATATTAGCTACCATTCCCACACCACAAGAGTCTTTCTCATAGGCAGGATCATAAAGCCCTGTCTTTAGAGGAATTCTTAGTAATTTCTTGCTTTTCATCTTGAATACAAACTTTTAAAGGGGCGATAGATTTTACAGCAAACAAATGCTTGAAAATCATAAATTTTAGTTAAAAGGCGAGGTAGAAACTTAATTTTACCCCCTTAAGGGTGTTTAAGGAAATTAGCTAGGTAAAAGGCTGGTTTTAATCGCTTTTAAGACTGTTTCTTTATTTAAACCTTTGATCTTTTTAGCTTTTCCTATTTTTTCCAAAACAATGAAATTAAGTTCTTTCCCTTCCTTTTTTTTGTCAGATTGCATAGCTGAATAGAGGTCTTCAGCATCTATTTCCGTTAATGTAGTCGTTCTTATTCCAGCGTTTAGAAAAATAGACTTAATTCTTTCAACATTCTCTGCAGATAGATTTTCTGTCATTTGTGAAAGTTTTGAAGCAGAAAGTATACCCAAAGCCACAGCTTCACCATGATTGTATTCCTTATAGTTACCAACCAGTTCAATTGCGTGTCCAAAAGTATGACCAAAATTTAAAACTGCTCTGATACCTGACTCTCTTTCATCTTGAGAAACAATTTTGGATTTAATTTTGACTGACTTCCTTATTGCCTCACTCATAAGTGGCTCTTTAAGAACACTAATTTCATCAATATTTGATTCTAGCCAACTAAAATAATCTTCATCTTCAATGATTCCGTGCTTAATCATTTCTACCATCCCAGATTTTATTTCTCTCTCTGGGAGTGTGGAGAGGAAGCTTGTATCAATAAGGACCCTGATTGGCTGATGAAAAGCTCCAATCATATTTTTCCCTTTCGGGTGATTTACGGCTGTTTTACCTCCGACAGAGGCATCGACTTGTGCTAACAAAGTAGTGGGTATAAGCACAAAATTAACCCCTCTTTGGTAGGTAGCAGCAGCAAATCCACAAAGATCACATATTATTCCTCCCCCTAGTCCAACCAGAACGCATTGTCTACTAAAGCCTTTCTCTAATAAAAGGTTGTGGATTATATCTATGGATTCTTGTGATTTATTTTCTTCAGAGGCATCTAATCCAATTGTTAGAAACTCATTTGATAAAGGCTTTAAGATAGATTCTGTATCACTAAGGACAGGCTCACTTATATTTTTATCATAGACAAGAAGAACCTCTTTATTTTCTAAAAGACCAGAAAATGTTTCTTTAGACAAAAACTGATACCCAATATCAATCTTATAAGAATTTTCACTTAGTTCTATTTCAACAGTTTCCATTTTTTTCTTATTAATTTGATAACTTATCTATTATTTCATCGATAACTACATTTCTGTTCTTTTGTTGGTCATGATTAATTGTTATGTCCGCAATTTCTTCGTATTGAGGGTCTCTTTCTTCCTTCAAGACTCTAAGAGTCTGTTCCTTGTTGCCCTGAGAAAGTAAAGGCCTTTTTTTATCATTTTCAGTTCTTTTTAGTTGAATCTCTATAGGTGTCTTAAGGTACACCACCTTCCCTTTAGCAATCATCAGATCTCGGTTTTCTTCTATTGTTACTATTCCCCCGCCAGTTGAGATAACAACATTGTCTTTTTCTACAGATTTTTGAAGAGCTTTGCTCTCTCTTTCCCTGAAACCTTCTTCGCCTTCAACTTCAAATATCCAGGAGATTTCTGCTCCGGCTCTCCTTTCTATTTCATCATCTGTATCAAGAAAGTCTATCTCCAGAGCTTGAGCAAGCTTTTTTCCTAAAGTGGACTTGCCTGAGGCCATAGGACCTACTATAAATATACGCATGATCTTATTATATCTTTACCAAGAGATTGTCGAATACAATTGATGATGCCTGATGATCACATTTATAAATAATTTTTACTTTAGGGCTTTTTTATTTCTGCTTGCCTGCTTATTAGCTGGAATAAGTAGTCTTAACATTTATATTTCGGAGAAGCTTCCTGAAGCTCAAGAAATAAGAGAAATAGAATTACAAGTCCCACTAAAAATATTTACAGCCGATAATAAATTGATCGGTGAGTTTGGTGAGAAACGAAGATCTGCTTTAAAGTTTGATGACATTCCTCCTTATTTCGTAAAAGCTGTTCTTGCTGCCGAAGACGATGATTTTTTTAATCATTCAGGAGTTAGCTATTCGGGCTTAATAAGATCAGTCTTAAGGTTATTAATTTCTGGTGAAGTGCAGGGTGGGGGCAGCACCATCACAATGCAGGTAGCTGGAAACTACCTCACCGGCAGAGATATCAATTTATTTAGAAAGATAAAAGATATTTTTCTAGCTTATAGGTTAGAAAGAATTTATAGCAAGGAAGAAATATTTGAGTTTTATGTAAATAGAATTTTTTTAGGGAACAGAGCGTATGGCATAGCTTCAGCTAGTGAAGTGTATTACGGCACATCAATAGAAAATTTAAACTTAGCTCAATGGGCCATGATTGCAGGTTTACCGGTGGCACCTTCATATAGGAACCCTTTAAAAAATCCAAGAAGAGCTTTGATTAGAAGGAATTGGATATTAACAAGGATGCTTGATCTAGGTTTTATCTACAAGGAACAATATGATTTAGCCATCAAGGCTCCCATTTCTGCAACTTATCACGGTCTTGTTTCTGAAGTTAATGCACCTTACCTTGCTGAAACCATTAGAAGATTTATGATTAGTGAATACGGTTTAGATGCATATAAAGAAGGTTTAGAGGTATATACCACCATAGATTCTGAACTTCAGAATCAAGCGGTTGCTGCACTAAAAAAAGGTTTGGAAACATATGACAAAAGACATGGCTTTAGGTTGCCAGAAAACTACGCGAAAGTATTCCCAGAAAACTTCTTTGTTGAGGATCTTGAATATCGTTTGAATCTAATAGCTGAAAGTAATTCCCTGCCCCTAGGTATATCAGAAGTTCCTGAAGAGGAACCCTTAGAAAATATTTACAGTTTATTATTGAATATAACCACTACCGATAATAAGTTTCCGGCCTTAGTACTGTCCGTTCAGAATGATTTTGTGGCCTTATCAGGAGACAGAACAGTTCATAAAATAGCCTGGTCATCAGAATTAAGTTGGGCAAGACCTTATATTAATGAAGATCAGAGGGGTCCTAAACCAAAGTCTTATTCTGAATTGTTGAAAGAAGGAGATTTAGTTTGGTTAGAAAAAGATAAAATAAAATCAAATATTTCTTTAACCCAAATACCCAAAGTGCAAGGTTCCATTGTTGCAATGGATCCTAAAAGTGGTGGAGTTAAAGCTTTAGTAGGAGGGTATGATTTTTTTCTCAGTAAATATAATAGGGCTACTCAGTCATCCCCTTTATTAGGTTCAAATTACAAACCTTTTCTTTATGCTTCTGCTTTAGATGCAGGACTTACTGCTTCAACTTTAATAAATGATGCTCCTATAGTGTTTGAAGATAAAGCTCTGGAGGATAAATGGCGTCCTCGAAATGCAAGTGGTAGGTTTTATGGCCCTACAAGATTGAGAGAAGCTTTACTACAGAGCATTAATCTAGTTTCAATTAGATTGTTGAGAGAAGTGGGAATTGAAAGAGTGCGTAAATACTCAGAGAATTTTGGTTTTAAATTAGATGAGCTTAATTCAGATCTTTCTCTTGCTTTAGGAACAGCTTCTTTAAGTCCTATTAAAAATGCTTCCGCTTATAGTGTTTTTGCCAATGGAGGAAAAGCTGTAGAACCCTACTTCATAAATAAGATAGTAGATAGAACTGGAGAAGTAATTTTTCAAAAAGAAGAACCAGAAACTAAACAAGTTATAGATGCAAGAATAGCTTTTATTATTCAGGATATCCTTCAGGAGGCTGCAAAGAGGGGAACAGCCAAGAAAGTATCAGAACTTGGAAGAGGCGATCTAGCTGGGAAAACTGGAACAACCAAT
>CAXFFS010000091.1:0-5238 GCA_964002385.1 uncultured Gammaproteobacteria bacterium
ATATCAGCTTCTGAAAAAGCCCTGTACTTGTATGAATTTAAAAAAGTAAATTTTTCACAGGGCTCTTTTTTTGTAGGAGACGGATGCCAGCTTGTTGAAGAGTATTTAAGGGACTTTGACCCCAAAGTCTATGAAAGGTACCCAAATGCAGAAGACCTTCTTACAGAGGCCGAAAGAAGATTTAAAGAGGGAATTACTCTTGATCCTAAAGATCTAGAGCCCGTATATCTTTCAGGAGAGGAGCACTGGACTAAAAAGTAAATGGATACGCTTCAATTAATTTTACTTTCTTTAGTTCAAGGGCTCACAGAATTTCTGCCTGTTTCCAGCTCAGCTCATTTAGTTTTACTAAGCGAATTCTTAGGCGAAGAGGATCAAGGCATTATTTTTGATGTGGGAGTTCATTTTGGAACCCTATTGGCTGCTTTGGTCTATTTCAGATCGGATCTAAAGAAGATGATAATTAATCTAGGTTCCCATAAATTATTGAGCGAAGAAAATAACTTAACAACTAACTTAGTAATTGGAGTAATTCCTATCCTTTTAGCAGGCTTTCTTTTAAGAGATTTCGTTAACTTGCACTTGAGAAACAGCGAAGTGATTGCTTATGCAACTATCATTTTTGGAATATTTTTATACACAGCTCAACTTCGAAAGGGAAAAGAGGATTTAGATTCTGTTAACTTAAAGCAAGCATTGATCATAGGACTATTTCAGTGCTTAGCTTTAATTCCTGGTACATCAAGATCTGGAATCACCATTACAGCAGGTTTATTTCTAGGACTCAGCGCTACTGCAGCTTCAAGATTTAGTTTTCTTTTGGCTATTCCTACCATTGGAGCCATTGCTTTGGCTGAACTCATAAGGATTAGTTTCATTGATATTACGGATAATGGAACTGAGCTTTCAATCGCATTAATTATTTCATTCTTGGTTGCATATATTTCCATAGATATGTTCTTAAAGTTAATAGATAGGATTGGTTTTACTCCTTTTGTAATTTATAGATTGCTATTAGGTGGATGGCTTCTAATTTACTGGACATGAAAGAATCTACTCTTTTTGTAGCTTCTGGCAATGAGCAGTTAAAACAAAAGGCCTTAACGCTTGCTAAAAAGATTAAGCTTCCCTTTGCGGGTAACCTAGAATCCCTGAAACAACAGGGAAAAAGCTTTTCAGGAAGTTCGTTTTTAGTAGTTGCTGAAGATTTGATCTACCTTAAAAAAGAACTATCAGGTACTTCTCAGCCAATTTTCTGTGATTTTTTAAAATGGAATAAAGAGAGTAAAAAAAGTAACTTAATTAAAACCATGAGAGGGCTTCCTAAGCCAAGTGTGATTATTGATGCAACTGCAGGACTAGGAAAAGACGCTTTAGTTCTTAGTTCATTAGTAGAAAAACTTATCTTAATAGAAATAGTTCCTTGGGTTTCTGTTCTTCTTGAAGATGGGATAAAAAATTCAAGAGATTCATTGCCTGATTTGATGCATACACATGTCATCTGCTCCAACGCAAAGAAATTTCTTTTAGGCTTAAAATTTAAACCAGAAGCAATTTACCTCGATCCTATGTTTGAAAATACAGGCAAATCAAAGGCAAAAAGAGAAGTACAGGCGCTTAGAGATTTAACAGTTCAAACAGATGAAGAAGAATTATTTAAAGTTGCCCTTAAAAAGGCCAAAGACAGAGTCGTGGTTAAAAGGCATAAAAAAGCTAAAAATCTTGGAGGCATAAAACCGACTTTCTCCTTAAAGGGGAGGGTTGTCCGTTATGACGTTTATTCTCTTAAATTGAGTTGATTGACCTCATGCATAAATTCTTGGTTAAAGAATTGTTGGAATTCTTTTTGAACCCTCTGAGTTATTCTTGAAGCGGATAACTTATTGCTTGTGTTTTCTTTTATATATCTGTCTTCTAAGAGCTTAGTTATAAAAAATTGAAATTTAGCAGCATCTGAGAATTCTGTGTACAACCAACCTTCGATTTGTTGGAGTTTGTTTGCGATTGCAACACATCTTTGTTGGAGTTCAGCTACATCCGTCCCTTCTTCTTTCCATAAAGTACTCATGACAATGTAGAACCTTTTGATACTAGGTTCGCTGATATTACTTAGAGCCCAGAAATCCCTATATTCCTTACCGTTTTTTTCTGGTTTGCTTAAAAGACCCTTATCTTTTTTAACAATTAAACCTGATTTAATTAATGTCTTTAAATTTTTAGCAATAACCTTATTGATTTGTTCACCTTTCCAAGGCAAATAAACATCACTTTGAAGGAATGGGTAGACAAGGTTTGTTAATCTTATAATTTCTTCTTCAGACAACTTTTCTACATACTTTAGTGACAGACAGATTAACGAATAGAGAAGGTAATAATGAGAAATATTATTCTGATAAAAACTAAGAAGAGCAGCTTCATTTTTAGTCGGTCTAAATACTCTCTCTCCTCCGATCAATTGACTGTTAATTAATCCCAGAGCTTCTGTTTTAGCGATTACTTTTTTGGGAGATTCTTCTGTCAGCCATACGTCTTTATAGTCATCATTCTTTTTTAGAAGATCAATAAACATTTCAATCCGTTTACTTATCGAATTTGAATCTAAGGTCTGGGTTGTTTCAGTGAGAAGGCTCAAAGAAAACAAACTTGATGTAGTGACAACGGCAGATTCATTTATACCCCTCATCACTTCCGCACCTAGGTTATTAGTAGCTTTTTTTAGCCAGCTTGGTCGATCTAGAGGCGAATTAATCTTATAGTTTTTTTCACCCAGTTCACTTTCTAAGAAATCTTTAAGGTCTATAGGGGTCCCAAAATTTATATAGGCATTGCCAAGAAAATTTTTAAAGTCCTTAATTGTTTTAAATAAGTCTAGAAAGTTCTCTCTTTTCTTTTGTTCCCCCAATAACTCCGACAAATAACTATTGCCTTCAATAATTTTTTCATAACCAATATAAATAGGAATCAATTTAACATTCTCATTGCTTAAGCTTGCAAAGCTTCTTATTGTCATGGATAAGAGGCCTGGTCTAGCTTGAAGGCAAAACCCACTTCTACTTCTGCCACCTTCAGGAAAAAATTCAACAGTCGATCCTCTTTGCAATAATCTTCTGAAGTATTGAAAAAAGATAAGGCTATACAGCTTGTTGCCTGCGAATGATCTGCGCATAAAGAATGCTCCACCGCCCCTTCCTATACTTCCTAAGATTGGCAGATTCATGTTATTTCCAGCGGCTACATGTGGAAGCATCAAACCTTTCTCTAACAGAATATAAGACAAAGCTAGGTAATCAATATGGCTCCTGTGACAGGGTACATAAATGAGACTATTCTCACTCGCTATTGATTTAATTTTATCCAAGTTTTGAATTTGAATACCGTCATATCTTTTATTCCAAAACCAACCCAAACCTCTTTGTAGATTTCTTACAATTGGATAATTAATATCTGAACAGATCTCGTTAGCGTACTTAAAAGCTTTTTTGTTTAGCTTTCTTCTTCTCTTAAGATCTCCATTACTTTGAACCTTTATCTCTTTTCTTACTACCTTGTCTCTAGCTAAAGATCTAACTAAAGTTCTTCTATGAGAAATATCTGGTCCAATAGCAGCTTTCTTTGTCTTTCTAAAAAGGGCTCTTAAATAACGACTAACTAGTCTTGAGCTTTCTTCTACAGTTCTATCTTTTTCTTTTAGTTCAGAGAGAATAAAAGGTTTGTTAAACCTTATAACTAAGGTCCGTCCATGCAAAAGCACTCTAAAGAATTTCTTAAAAGAACCACTTACAGCCCAAGATTGAGAGAAAGCTATTTTAAAAAATGATCTTTGCTTATCTGGGTGGATACCCCAATAAAAGGATACAGGTACCAAGATTACTTCATCATCTTCTAAAGTTAGTATTTCAGGTAAGTTTTGAGGTAAGAATCTCTTAATTTTTTGCTCGCCTATGTTGAACTTTGGCGGTATTAAGCAAATGTACCTCTGTAAGTTTGTTTCTTCAAAATATTCTTTAGGAGACGGAGCATTTAGCTTATTCGTGTATTTATCTAATGCAACTAATTCGCTAATAGACCTATTAGGAAGGGCATAAATGTTTTTAACTTTATTGAGATCCTTCTCTGAAATACCTTCTTCAAATTCTACTTCAAACCTAATAAAGGGAGAAACGCAGTATTTAACTACTGAAAAAACCCTTTCCCTAAACCAAAATCTCAACATAAGATACAAGAATATAATTTTAAGAAGAGAGTTTAACCTTTCAAAGTAAACTTTTTACTAAGACTTTTGCCGGAGTGGCGGAATTGGTAGACGCAGGGGATTCAAAATCCCCCGATTTTTTAATCATGGGGGTTCAAGTCCCCCCTCCGGTACCATTTGAGTAAACCTTTGAAACTTCAAGACTTTAATTTTCAACTTCCAAAAAGTTTAATTGCTTCTTTCCCCTTAGAGGAAAGAGGTGCAAGTAAACTTTTAGTAGTTGATAAGAAACTTTCAGATCGAAATTTTAAAGACTTGCATCAATTTTTAAAGCCAAACGACGTGTTGGTTATAAATGATACATCTGTTTTGAGAGCTAGACTTTTTGGGAAAAAGATTCTAGTCAGAGTGTTGAAGAAAATTTTTTTCCCAGCAGAGCAGCATTAATTACTGTAATTTCAGTTATGAATGGCTTTGAAAAAGAACTCAAAGATCGAATACTTGGCATGGCATCCCATGCTGTAATTGAAGAATTGAATGGCTTAAAAGACTGGCAATTAGTAATAAACAATATAAAAGATCATCCAGAAATTGTCGGTGCCGCTCCGTATTTCCATGCAGAAGGTATGCTAACTAAAGATAAAATTGTTAATGGGGTAATAATACGTGGAATTTTACCGCATGAAGAAACGAATGTTGCTATTGTTGCTGAGAAAATGATAGAAGGTGATTTAAATGATTTAATATCTACTGAATTTAATATCATATTGGGTGCGGAACTTGTCAGGAAACTTAATTTAGAAATTGGAGATAAAGTAACGTTAGTAGCCCCCCAAGCCAATTTTACTCCTGCCGGTATTTTGCCAAGGTTAAAACGATTTACATTAATTGGTATTTTTGAAGTTGGTATGCATGAATTTGATAGTGGTTTGGCATTAATTCATATGGAGGATGCATTAAGGTTATTTCGTAAAGCAAATCCTACTGGAATACGTTTAAAAACAAATGATATGTTAAAAGCCCCTATTGTCAGCAGAGAAATTGCG
>CAXFFS010000092.1:0-5192 GCA_964002385.1 uncultured Gammaproteobacteria bacterium
CAAGTAGGAATAACCATAGATTTCGATAATGACGGTAAGACTGCCTACAGATTTTCCGTTAATGCAGGGGGTTCCATAAATGATGGAACTGTAATCAATGAGAATGAACAAAACATGGATTGGGATGGGGATTGGCTATCGGCCACTAGCATTACAGATACAGGCTGGGTTGCAGAGATTTTAATCCCCTGGACAATTACTTCTATGAAATCACAGAAAGGTGAAGAGCGAACTGTTGGTTTTTGTTTTTATAGAATGCTTCTCTCAGAATACAAAGTATCTGCCACATGCAGAGGGAGTCCTTATGTAAACAAATTTCTTTCAGTATTTGATGAAATGAATTTTAAACAATATGAAGTTTCTAAATTGGACTTCTTCCCCTACATCACTATTTCAGATGATTCTGTAACTGAAGAACAGAATACTAAAACTGGTGCTGAGATTTTTTGGAAAATAGACTCTAGTAAACAACTAAATGCCACTTTTAACCCTGACTTTGGTCAAGTTGAAAGTGATGAACTGGTTGTTAATTTCTCAGCTACAGAGACTTATTATTCGGATAAGCGTCCTTTCTTTGCTGAAAATCAGTCTATGTTTGAAGTTCAGGGATATCAGATGTTTTATGTTATTAACACCAGGAGAATAGGAGGAGCTCCAGACTATAACTGTCCTAGCTTTTCTTCAAATTTAGCTTCCTCATGTAGCACTAATCAAAAAGGTACCTCGGATATAGATTTAGCCATTAGGTATATTCAGCAATCTGAGACTTTAGATTTTGGTTTTTTAGGAGCATCTGAGAAAGATGAAGACTTTAGCCAGGGAAGAGATTTCTATGCGACTAAATTCAGGAAAACAAGCAAGAATTTTTCTTTTGGATATTTAGGCACTCATGTAGAAAGGCCAGTACTAAATAGAGAAGCTACTGTGCATACAACTGATTTTGAATATTGGGCTTCAGAAGACCTAAGGGTGAGTGGTGTTTTAATAAATTCCAAAGTTAATGATAAGGATGGGTATGGATTTAGGGTTGGATATGGCTACACCCCAAGCAAAACCTTTTCTGGTGGAATGGGTGTCTGGTATTTTGATGAAAAAATAGATTTAAGTGATATGGGATATCTGTGGAGGAATGATTATGCAATGCTCTCTGGAAGGTTCGAATGGAAGCAACCTGAATTTCCTGAGAGCTCTTTGAGCAGAGAAAGAAAGTACCAATTAGATTTTGCTTATGAGACTGATAGAAAAGGAACTAAAGAGACTCCTCCTATTGCTTTTACACTTACTAATGGGTTTAAAAATTCTTCCCAAGCCACATTAAAAACTTTTTATAGAGCTAGCGGGAGAGACAGCGTTATTACTAGGAGATATGAACAATCACCCTATATAAATATGCCTAAAGGGTACGGCTATGAGTTCGAATACATGGGACCTTCTAAGGATTACTATCAATACATGTTTAATTACAAAAGAAGAAAAGGAGAAGAATACACACCATCTCTTGGATGGAATACTGAATATGATGCTTTTCTAGAACTGTCGCCTTTTGATAACTTATCAATATCTGTGTATTACAGTGAGTACGAAGAGGAAGGCTGGTTAAATTGGATCCAAGATAATTTGTTAGCCACATACGACATGAAGCAAAGAGTTACTGTTACGGGACTAAATTGGTTTAAAGGCGATAGGCATGAGTTAAGAGTTAAAGCACAAATGGTTGCTTTCACTGCAAGAAATCCAATGCCCTTTCTAGCAGATCAGTTTGGAAATCTAAATATTTCTCCAAAAAAGATTGCCGTACCTCCTATAACATTAAGCGATCTAGCTTTTCAAATTCGCTATAGATATGAATTGATGCCATTATCTTATCTCTATGTGGTTTACACCAAAGGTGGAAGGGTAGTAGGAATAGATGAAGAAGACAGTTTGAGAAAAATCTATAAACGCCCTTGGGAAGATCCTCAGGCTGATACTTTTACAGTAAAATTACGGTATAGATTCTAAAAATAACTTCTTAACCTAAGTATGTTTTTACATACCAGTATAGATATATTGACTACTTGTGTTTCTCCATTCTAGCCTTAGAATAGCCCCTCATTTTTAGGAGTAAATACCTTGCATAGGAAGCTAAGTCCTTTTTCCTGCCTTGTCTTAACATTCTCTTTATTTATTGCATTGCCAGTTTATTCAGTGGATATCAAGATTGATGGTGTTTTAGATGATGCGGATTGGTCTTCTGCCCGAGAGTGGACCAAATATTATGAATCAATGCCGTTTTCTTTAGCGGAGCCAAAGCATTATCAGAAAGTTCTAGTTCAGCAAGATGAAAAGGGAATGTATTTTGGTTTTATTAATGAGCAGCCAAGAGAATCAATACGTGCGAATAAGCATGAAAGAGATGATGAAATGGCAAATGCTGATAAAGCAGGCTTAGCGATAGATTTTGATGGTGATGGTCTTACCGCTTATGGCTTCACTGTTTCGGCTGGAGGCTCTATAAGTGATGGCATTTATAGAAATGAGAACGAAGCTAACTATGACTGGGATGCTGATTGGGATTCAGCCACTCATATTGAAGGAGATGCGTGGTTTATTGAAATGTTTATTCCTTGGAGTATAGCTCCAATGAAGGCTCAGAAAGGAGAAATTAGAACCGTTAAATTATCTTTTTGGAGAATGGTAGCAGCTGAATGGCGGGTGAATACCTCAATAAAAGGTAACCCAAGACAAGAGAAATTTATGTCTCTTTTCCATGAATACGACTTTAAAAACTACAGCGTTTCGAAATTAGATTTTTTCCCATACATAAATATTACTGAAGACAGAATTAAAGAAGATCAAGAGAACAAGGTAGGAGCAGAGATATTTTGGAAGATTGATTCGGGTAAACAACTAAACATAGCTTTAAATCCTGATTTTGGACAAGTTGAAAGCGATGAGCTTGTGGTTAACTTCACTCAAAATGAAACCTTTTATTCAGATAAAAGGCCTTTCTTTTCTGAAAATCACTCTTTGTTTGATGTGAAAGGCTATAGATTCTTTTACATCATAAACACAAGGAGAATCGGGTCTGCTCCAGATTACAATTGCTCTAAATACACTGATTCGTTAAAAAATATGTGCGAGGCAAGTCAAGAAGGTATTACTGACATTGACTATGCCATACGGTACACACAGCAGGGCGAGTCCATTGACTTTGGTTTTCTAAGTGCTTCTGAAGCCGACGAACAATTCAGTCAAGGAAATGATTTTTATGCAATAAGGGCTAGAAAAAATTCTGATAATTATTCCTTGGGTTATCTGGGGACATACACAGAAAGACCGGTTCTGGATAGAGAAGCCAAAGTCCATTCAATCGATTTGACTTATAGACCTACAGATAAAGTGAGGGTAGACACTGTTTTTATTAGTTCAAATATTGAGCAAGGACTAGATGATACCAAGAAGTCAGGAGAAGCATTTAGATTTAGACTAACGGCTTCGCCTAGAAAAGGGAGATGGCATGATATGGGAGTCTTCTTTTTTGGGAAAGAATTGGATATAACGGATATGGGTTATCAAATATCAAATGATTGGCTTTTCCTAGGCAGCCAGAATGGCTTAAAGTTTTCAGACTACGACGAGTCATCTATTTTTCTTTCAAATGAAATTGAAGTGGGCTATTCGTTTGAAAGCAATGCAGACTTAGATAAATCAAGTCAATCCACCTATTTGACTTACAAGAGTAGTTTTAGAAATACCTCTAACATTGAATTCACAAATTTTTATAGAACTCCTAGCAAAGATTTTTGGATAACCCGGGGTAACTTGATCTCCCCCTACATCAAAAAACCTAAGAATTATGGAACTAAGTTGCAATTCATGGGCCCTTCTACAGATTTCTTTAAATATATCTTGGAGGTTAAAAGAGAAAAAGGATCGCAATGGAGCTTTTCAGCATTAGGCTTTAAAACTTCTTATATGGCTATGGCCGACTTTACTCCTCGAGATAATCTAAGTCTCAGCTTGATGTATCAACTTAGCAAGGAAGATAATTGGTTAAATTGGATTGAAGATAATTTGTTGGGAATTTATAAATCAAAACAAAGAATTACGGTTGCATCAATGAATTGGTTTGGAGGAGATAAACATGAGTTAAGAATGAAAGCTCAAATGGTAGCTTTCACAGCCAGGCAACCAGGTGCTTATCTTGGCGATGCAACAGGATCTCTGAATCCCATTGAAATGGCACTTCCACCCTTTAGTTTGAGTGATTTAGCTTTCCAAGTTAGGTATCGTTATGAAATTTTGCCTTTAGCTTATCTCTATGTGGTTTATTCCAAAGGGGGAAGAATAGTTGAACTTGATGAAGAGGACAGTTTGGGCGAGTTGTATAAACGTCCTTGGAATGATCCTCAGGCAGATAACTTCACAGTGAAAGTTAGATACAGATTCTAAGAAGAGGAATTTACTGTAAAATTAAGTTATCGGATCTAACAGAGGAATTAATGACATCAAGGAAGTTTATATTTAGAAATATTTCTTTAATCCCCCTTCTTCTTTTCAGCAATTTACTTTTATCCACAATAGTAGTGGATGGAAAGCTGGATGAAGAAGAGTGGAAGTCTGCACAAAAGATCACTAAATTTTATCAAGTTATGCCTTTTACGCTTGCAGAACCTGAGCAATCAACAATTGTTTTGGTTCATGAAACTGAGAAAGGTTTGTTTGTGGGTTATAAAAACTATCAACCCACTGAAACTATGCGAGCTCAACAACATGAAAGGGACGCCGATGATGCCAATGCCGACAAAGTAGGAATGAGTGTGGATTTCGATGGAGACTCTTTGATGGCTTATTCTTTTACTGTCTCGCTTGGCGGATCCTTATGGGATGCTGTTTATCGCAATGAAAATGAAAGCAAAAAAGATTGGGATGCAGACTGGGTTGCAAAAACATCAATATCAGAAGATGTTTGGTATGCAGAATTCTTTATTCCGTGGACCGTTGCCCCTATGAAAACCCAAACAGGGGACCAAAGAAAAATAAAAATTAGTTTTTGGCGAATGTCTCTAGAGATATCAAAAGCATTCGCTACCATTAAATCTAACCCTCGAAGATCAACGTTTATTTCTACCTTTAATGAGCTACATATAAAGAATTTTGAGGTTTCGAACGTAGACTTCTTTCCTTATATTACTGCCTCAAACGAAAAA
>CAXFFS010000093.1:0-5052 GCA_964002385.1 uncultured Gammaproteobacteria bacterium
CGAATATTTGTAACTGAGTAACTTTGATTCTCAAGTGAATGCAGGTAAGGTAATTAATGTGGGGAAAAAACTTTTCTTATTAGTTTCTGTTTTAACTAGTTCAAGTCTACTTTTAGGATCTGGTTTGGTTTGTTCTATTGATAAGGTAATCCATAAAGATATAGCAAAGGATCTCCAAGAAATTAGAAGTCAGACTCATTCAATTTGCTTGGATTGTTCAGGTGATTCTTGCGCCATGAAACCATGGTCTTCTGAAAAAGCAGGAGATGCAGGAGTATGTAAGTTACTTTTTTGTAGACCATCTTATGTTCCAAAAGGTATTAAATTTCCAGAAGGTTTAAAAGCCGGTAATAGCCTGATCAATTTTGATTATTCCATATCCTCTAAAGGAAAAATTAAAGGGGTAGAAATTACATCAGTAAAAGGGGTTATGAACCAGAGGCAAGCTTACAAGTACGTTACTAGTTTTGCAAAAAGGACTTCTTTTGAACCTTTAATAATAGAAGGAAAAAATTATCAGCTATTGAGCTTAAGTGGTCAGATTATCGCCATTATCGGCAATCCAGATGATATCAATAAATATCAAGCAAACGATACAGGTATTTGGAGGAACTAAGGATAGTTTTTTATGCTGAATCCATCGTCAGATGAACCTGGATTAATTAGTTTTGAAGCCGGTCTTGAGCCGGTTAATGTTAAACCAAGATTCAAAAATCCTAAGGCGGATATAGACCGCGATAAGTCCAAGAACTGGTTCCGCAGAGTGCTACCTATTCTGCTGGCAAATAAATGGTCTTTTAGTATGGGTATCACGCTAATGATCTCTACAATGATGTTGGGCGTATCCGTCCCTGCTCTAATTGGAAAACTGGTCGATTCGATTGAACCCTCTCTCACAACAGGAGATACCAGTAACTTTTTATTCCTGGTTATAGTAATTCTAATAATTAGTTTTGTCAGATTTGTCGGGGGTGCAATTGGGTCCTATCAACTTGGTAGGGTTTCGAATCAATTAGAAGCGGATTTAAGATCAGTCGTCTACAACCATCTTTTTACTCTCTCCTTTTCTTTCTTTGATAAGACACAGACAGGTCAGCTCATATCTAGAGCTAATAGTGATATCAAGACTATTCAAATGTTTTTAATGATAGCCCCAATGTTACTAACAAGCCTCTTAAGTTTTGCTTTCGCAGCAGTATATATGCTCTCTGTTCATCTAACTTTGGCTTTGGCCTCCATGATTGCAATTCCCATGGTATTTTTTCTGAGTGTTAAATTACGACGTTTAACTTTCCCTTTATCTTGGCTAACTCAAGCTAGGCAAGCTGATGTAGCTGTAATCGTAGATGAAAATATCAATGGACAGAGGATAGTTAAGTCTTTTGCCCAAGAATTGATGCAAGTTAATTTACTTGCTAAAGCTGCTAAAAAACTTCAATGGGTGCAAGTAAGGTCTATTGATGTTTCTGCTTTTTATAATCCATTAATAGAAAACCTTTCGGTTTTAGGATCTGTTTTAGTTTGGGTTTATGGAGGTTGGTTGGTTATTGAAGGTGAGATAGGCTTAGGCGCTTTAGTGGCTTTTACTATGTACCTTATGATGATTCAAATGCCCTTTAGATTTTTGGGCTGGATGTTGATGCTTGAACAAAGGGCAAAGGCATCAGCAGGAAGAATCTTCGAAATACTAGATGAGACTTCGGAGATTAAAGACAAAGAAAATAAAATTGAAATGGAAAAGCTTGAAGGAAAAATTTCCTTTAACGATGTTCATTTTGCCTACTCCGAAGAACCTATCTTAAAAGGACTAAGTTTTGAGGTAGAACCAAAAGAAACAGTAGCAATTGTAGGTCAAACAGGTTCAGGAAAGTCTACCATAGTGCGGCTGCTCTCTAGGTTTTATGAAGCAGATAAAGGAAACATCTCAATTGATGGAGTTCCAGTCCAAGACATGGGGATTAGAAATCTTCACTATCATATCGCTCAAGTCTTAGATGAGCCCTTTTTGTTTTCAGTTAGCATTAAAGACAATATAGCTTACGGAAGACCTGACGCTACTATGGATGAAATTATTCAAGCGGCAAAAGCTGCAGAAGCACATGATTTTATCAATCAAACTTTAGATGGATACGAAACTGTAGTGGGAGAGAGGGGCTATACTTTATCGGGAGGACAAAGACAAAGATTAGGAATAGCTCGAGCACTTTTGGTTGATCCTTCCATACTTATTCTTGACGATGCCACCAGTTCCATTGACGTCAAAATAGAAGCTATGATCCATAAATCTTTATTAAAGCTTTTAGATAAAAGAACAACAATATTAATTGCGCACAGACTTTCTACAATAAGTTTAGCTGACCGAATATTAGTTTTAGACAATGGAAAAATTATTGCTTCAGGTACACATGAAGATTTATTAAGAGATGAACCTAGGTATTCAGAAATTCTTGCTCAGCAATCAACTACAGAAGCAGCAGAAGAAGAACAGAGGGAGGAAGAATCAGACGAAGAATATAGAAAAAGGATAAGTGAAACGCTTGTCAAAAATCTTTCGGAAGACGAATTTAAAGGAGGCTTTGATGAGTAAAGAAGCGAACCTACCTTTTGCCGGAATACCTCCTGAAATGTTGGATCGTACTAATGCTTTAATTGAGAAAGAGCCTGATTTTTCTGATATTAAAGTATCTTTTTCACATAAAAATCCTTCTTCTAGAACTTTTACTTTGTGGGCTTTTCTTTCTCCTTATAAATTTAGATTTCTTTTTGCGCTTGTGTTAGTAGCGATGACAGAAATGCTTTTGTTGGTAGGGCCTTACTTAGTTCAGGTTGCTATTGATAAAGCCATTATCCCTAAAGATTTTTCAGTTTTAAAGATGGTAGCGATGGTTTGGGTAGGGAGTTTATTATTAGCAGTAATCGTAAGCGGAATAAGGATTAGGTTTTTGGGTCGTTTAGGTCAATTATTGATGTACGATTTGAGGGTTAGAGTTTTTAGTCATTTACAAAGACTTTCCATAGACTTTTTTACTGAAGAAAAGGCTGGAAGGCTGCTAACCAGGATGACCAGTGATATTGAAGCTCTTTCAAATTTATTGCAAACAGGTTTAGTCAACCTGGTAGCTCAATTACTGGCCTTATTCTTCATTCTAATTTTACTCTTTTCATTTAACCTTCAATTAACATTAATACTGCTCGTATTTTCGGCACCTATAATGTTTGGTTTTACAGTCTGGTTTAGCAAAACTTCTGAAAGAGGTTATCAAGTAGTAAGAAATAGAATTGCAGATGTCTTAGCTGACCTCCAAGAAAGTTTATCAGGAATGAGGTTGGTCATTTCTTTCAACAGAATGAAACACAACGTTATCAACCACAGGAATATTGTAGGGGATTACAGGGATGCAAATCACTATACTTCCAAAATAACAGCCACTTATCGTTCTGGAACTCAATTTATAACCACGGCTACTTCCTTATTAATTTTTACTGCTGGCTTCTTTATCCTTAAGGATGTTAATCCTTCTCTGGATCCGGAAGGTGCTTTTACTGTCGGAAGTTTAGTCGCTTTTAATGTCTTAGTAAGCAGGTTCTTCATCCCTATTAATGAACTTTCGGGACTCTACAATGAGTTTCAAGCAGGAAACGCTGCAGTTCTAAAACTCAGAGACTTATTAGATACAGAACCAAGTGTGAAAGAATCAGAGGACGCCTTTGATCTCAAAAACTTAAAGGGAGATATAAAATTTAACGACGTGACTTTTTCATACGATGATGAGATAAAAGTCTTAAAAAATATTTCCCTTCATATTGAGGCGGGAAAAACAGTTTCTTTTGTTGGTCCGACTGGAGCTGGTAAATCTACGGTCGCAAAATTAATATGTCGATTTTATGATCCTACTGAAGGTTCTTTAACTCTAGATAATATTAACCTCAAAGATATCTCACTTGAGTCACTTCATAGCCAGCTAGGAATTGTTCCCCAAGAGCCATTCTTATTCCACGGAACAATAAAAGATAACATTTTATTTGCTAAACCTGACGCCACTGACAAGGAAGTTGAGGACGCATGTAAGGCTGTTGGTATTGAAGAAATGATTAAGAGACTGCCCGAGGGACTAGAAACACATTGTCATGAGAGAGGTTCATCACTTTCTTCAGGTGAAAGACAACTTTTAGCTCTTGCCAGGGCATTTTTAAGTAAACCTAGAGTCTTAATACTCGATGAGGCGACTTCAAATGTTGATCAACAGAATGAGGCTAAGATAGAAAGAGCACTAGATAAGCTTTTAGAAGGTAGAACAGCAATAATAATTGCACATAGATTAGCAACCACAAGAAGAGCAGATGTAATAGTTGTTATAGATGAACAAAAGATTATTGAAATGGGTTCTCATGAAGAGTTAATTCAGAAGAAAGGAAGTTATTTCCAAATGTACGAGACTTGGGAAAAACAAGAGGAAGAAAAAAGAGAGGAAATTTTGTGAATGCCTTTGCCATCATCTCTTTAGGGATGATGATTATAGCAATTGTTATACCTGTTGGTATGTGGTTTCTAAGCGACCGAATACCTAAATCAGAACTTGATCCTAAAGACTTTAAACGGGCTATCGCTTTGCCTTTTTTAACTGATGGAGACATCCCAGAAGAAAAAAACAAAACTATTGATGAAGATGTTCATGGTCTTCGAGAGGTTATTGTCCTACTTTTTAGATCATGGCCTTTTGTAAGGCCTTATTTTTTAGGTAGATGGTATACGAGAAGTGAGGGAACCAGCCAAGAGGTCGCTGATCCTTTAGCTGGAGATGGTTACGGACTGATTTATGCACCGGTTTTAGCTACTGGGGTTGCAATATTGGGACCTTTATTGGGTCTTATAGATATTGAATTAGGATCAGCTGAAAGTACTATTTATATTTTTGTTACTTCCATGGTTTTGAGCATGTGGCTCTTAGCATTAGGAAAATTAACTGGAGTCAGACAATCAGCCGTAGCCATTTTTCTAGCTTTGTGCACATTCTTCACTCTTTTACTTTGTATCCTGGTTCTGAATGGTAC
>CAXFFS010000094.1:0-4976 GCA_964002385.1 uncultured Gammaproteobacteria bacterium
TCCTTGATGGTTACCGCTGACCAAGCAGAGCCAGCTCCGAATAAATGGTGACCACAAGCGTGACCTGCAATATTGTTTTTATACTTTTCCTTAAAAGGGGAAGTGCTCTGCGAAACACCTGGAAGAGCATCAAATTCACCTAAAATAGCTATTACTGGCGACCCTTTTCCGTATTCAGCAACAAAAGCTGTTGGCATATAAGGTAGAGTCTCTATTCTGAAACCCTTATTCTTAAGGCTTTGTTGAAGAAGGTCTGAGCTTTTATATTCCTGATACCCAACTTCAGCTAAGTCCCAAATTTTTAGAGCTAATTGCTCATATTCTTGTTGATGAGAGTTGATAATTTCATCTAAAGAGTCCGCACTGTAAGATATTGGAATGTAAAGAACTTGGAGAGATAAGAGTACCCATTTAATTTTTGATTTCATCATTTCTATTTTTTCCCCTTAATCCACTTCGATTATACTTAGTTAAAAAACATGACAAAACAAATCATTGCCATAGGAGGAGGGGGGTTCGGAAGGGATCCAGGAAAAGGTATTATTGAAAACTACATTCTTGATCAGAGTGAAACCAAGAAACCAAACATTTGTTTTATACCTACTGCTACAGGTGATAATGAGGAATACAAGAAAAACTATTACTCAACCTTTTCAAAACTTAATTGCAATCCAACTCACTTAGATTTTTTTAAGAGAACTCCTGATTTAGAAAAACTTATAGAAGATCAGGATGTCATTTTTGTTGGAGGCGGTAACACCAAAAGTATGTTGGCAGTTTGGAAGGATTGGGGTCTGGATATTTATCTGAAGGAAGCCTACGAGAGAGGGGTTGTGATGAGCGGAGTAAGTGCGGGTGCCATTTGCTGGTTTGAAAAAGGCATTACCGACTCATGGTCAAATGACCTTCGTATTATGGATTGTCTGGGATTTATTAAAGGAAACTGTTGTCCTCATTATGATGAAGAGGCAGACAGAAGACCTGCAGTAGCTAATTTTCTTTCTGAGCGGCTATTGAATTCTTGTCTGGCTATCGAGGGGGAAAGCGCTCTTCATATGAAAGATGGAAAGGTATTCTCTTCAATAGCTTTCAGAAAAGGTAAAAGATCTTACCTGGTTAACATTAAAAATAAGGAAATAATAGAAACTCCGTTTGATTCTGTAGATATATCTTCAAATTAACTCTTTCTTGCAAGAAACTGCAGTTTGTCCACAAAAGTCCTGCTAGAATGCGAATCCTTGGACCGGTAGTTCAGCATGGTTAGAACGCCTGCCTGTCACGCAGGAGGTCGCGAGTTCAAATCTCGTCCGGTCCGCCAATTTTTGACTGAATGAACTCAAGTCACTAAACTAAAAAAAATATGGATTTAAATTGGTATTACACAGAAGGTCAATTGACCTTGAAGGTCGATAGTGAAGAACATAAGTTCTCTCTTGAAGACCTCATCGCTAGTTCCTCTGTTTACAAGGAAAGAAAGAAAAAAATTCAAACGGTTTTCGTTATCGCCTTGTTATTAATAGGCGGCTTTCAATATTTTGGGGGCGGATTGCCTTCTGGTCAGGACTTATACTTTTATGTCGGTTATATTGTTACGCCAGTTTTTTTTGCTGGAGTAATTGCTTCTTTTTCCTTTTTTTACTTTAAATACTCGAAGAAGGAAATAATCAAACTGGATTCCATACTTAAAGAACATTTAAGCTCCTAGTAATAGCCTCTCGCAGAACCTCCATCTACCTGGATGGCTAAGCCAGTCATATAAGAAGCCCTTTCTGAAGCTAAGAAAGCTACAAGGGCAGCCAGTTCATGTGGCTCTCCTATTCTTTTAAGCGGAATGCTTTGAGCAGACATTTCTTCAATTTGCTCAAAAGTTTGACCTGTTTGTTTAGCTGTTTCTGAAAATAAGGAAGTTATCCTATTAGTTCGAGTACTGCCAGGACATACTGTATTTACAGTAATACCATCCTTGCCCACTTCATCAGAAAGAGCTTTGGCCCAACCCAAAACACCCAGCCTTATGCTGTTGCTAAGGAATAAATTATTAACAGGGGTCTTTACTGATACTGAAGATATATTAATGATCCTTCCCCATTTTTTTTCTTTCATACTAGGCAAGACTAGTTTAGACATTCTTAAAACCGACATCATGGTTAAATTGATGGCACTCTGCCAGTCTTCATCTTTGAGTGTTTCAAAGGTGCCGGGAGGAGGCCCGCCTACATTGTTTACCAGTACCTCAATGTCTCCCAGTGTCTTACTAACCTGATTATGTAATTCTATAATTTGTTCATGCTTAGTTAAGTCAGCCTGAAATATCTTAACTTCTGCACCAGTCTTTTTATGTATGTCTTCTTTTGCCATTAGAAGCTTTTCCATGCTTCTTGAACATATAGCAACAGTCGATCCTTCTTTAGCTAATTCAATAGCTGATGCTTTCCCCAGACCTTCACTGGCAGCACATACCAATGAAACCTTGTTTTCAAGCCTTAGTTCCATGTTTTCCTTTTTTAATTATAAGGAGTTATTATGTCTAAAATAAAAGGAGTTAGGTGTAATAATGTCAAAAATTATTTATTCCAGAATTACATTTCTAATTCTTCTTCTTTTTGTGTCTTCAATAGGAGCTAAAACTCAAGACCTTCCTATTATTGATTACAGTTCCATTACCCATCCTGAAATAGGTACCGGGGGCATGGTTGTCAGTCAAAGGAAAATAGCCAGTGAAGTGGGGGCTCAGATTTTGAGAGAAGGTGGAAACGCAGTGGACGCTGCGGTTGCTACGGCTTTGGCTTTGGCAGTGGTGCTTCCTAGAGCAGGAAATCTTGGCGGTGGCGGTTTTATGCTTATTTACTCAGAAGAACTGAAGAAAACAGTTGCCATAGATTACCGGGAGATGGCTCCGCTTCAAGCTTCTAGAGACATGTTTTTGGATAGCAACGGAAATTACGATAGAAAGAAAGCTCAATTCTCTCTATTATCAGCAGGGGTTCCTGGCACGGTAGCTGGACTTCACTATGCTCTCAAAAAGTACGGAACTTTATCTTGGGAAGCGGTAATAGATCCGGCTATTACATTGGCAGAAAATGGTTTTGAGGTTCCTCATGATTTATCTTCTGTTCTTTCTAATTACAGAAATCGTTTAACGGCAAATGAAGCTACATCAAGAGCTTATTACAAAATAAACAAAGTTCCTTACAGAGCCGGTGAGATTATAAAACTTCCGGATCTGGCTTGGAGTTTAAAAGAACTTAAGAAGCAAGGACCAGCTGCTTTTTATAAAGGGAAAATAGCCGAGAAGATAGTCGCTGAAATGGAGCGCAATGGTGGCCTTATTACATCTGAAGATTTAGCAAACTACAAAGTTAAAGAAAGAGTTCCTGTTAAGGGAACTTATAAAGGATATGAAATAGTTTCCATGCCACCTAGCAGTTCTGGTGGTGTTCATCTTATCCAGATGCTTAATATGTTAGAGCCTTTTTCATTAAAAGAGATGGGATTTGGTTCTGCTCAGTCTATTCATTTAATGTCAGAAGTTATGAAAAGAGCTTACGCTGACAGAAGCAGATATTTAGGTGATACGGATTTTGTATCTGTTCCGCTAAGGGGGTTAACCAATAAAGAATATGCAAAAGCACTATTAAAAGAAATTTCTTTAACTGAAGTATCCTCTTCAGCAGATATATCCAATGGCAATCCTTTGCCTTATGAAAGCCCTGATACGACTCATTTTTCTGTAATGGATGCTAAAGGAAATGTGGTAGCTAATACGTACACACTTAATTTTTCTTACGGTTCAGGAATAGTTATTCCTGGTACGGGAATTCTGATGAACAACGAAATGGATGATTTTTCATCTAAGAAAGGAGTACCAAATGCTTATGGTTTAGTAGGATTTGAAGCTAATGAAATTCAAGCCCAGAAAAGGCCTTTGAGTTCTATGACTCCTACAATTGTGTTTAAAGACCAAAAACCTTATCTGGTTTTGGGCAGTCCGGGTGGGAGTAGAATCATAACCACTGTGTTGCAAGTAGCCATTAATGTTTTAGAACACGATATGAATCTTAAGCAAGCAGTAATAAGTCCTCGGATACATCACCAGTGGTTGCCAGATGTACTTTTACTGGAAGAAGGGTTTAGTTCCGATACTGTAGCCTTGCTAAAAGAAAAAGGTCATACCATCAGGCCATCAAGAACTATGGGAAGTGTTCAAGCTATTATTTCTAAAGATAAATACTTCTATGGGGCAGCAGACCCTCGACGCCCTGAAGCAGGAGCAGTTGTTGTTAGTCCTTAGACAAATGAAAGACAGGTATTCTATCGTCTTTTTTTCTTTGCTTTTATGCTTAAGTAACAACACTTTATTTGCTCAAACTACCTTAGATTACGACAATCGAATTCATCCAGAATTGGCTCAAGATTATATGGTGGTAAGCCAAAACCATCATTCAACTGATGCGGGCTATCAAATACTAAAACAAGGTGGAAATGCGATTGACGCTGCTGTTGCTGTAGGTTTTGCTCTAGCAGTTACTCTACCTCGAGCAGGGAATATAGGAGGCGGAGGCTTTATGTTAATTTACTCAGCAGATTCACAAGAAGTTTCTGCTATTGACTATAGGTCAGCTGCACCTGTAACCGCTACCAGTGAGATGTATCTCACAGAGTCAGGAGTAGTTAGATTCGGTCATCTTGTAAATGCCGTTCCTGGATCTGTTGCAGGTTTAATTAAAGCACATAAAGAACATGGGAAGCTCAGTCTAAAAGAGGTACTTAGGCCGGCTATAGAATTAGCCAGAAAAGGTTTTCCAGTTTCTTACGACTTAAACTATGTTTTGGATTGGGGAAAAAACTCTATGCTTGCCAACAATGCTTCTAAGAAAAAGTTTTACAATCCTAAAGATAAACCGCTACCAGTTGCTTCTATTCTTAAGCAACCAAAATTAGCTAGAACTTTAAATATAATTGCCAATAAAGGAGAT
>CAXFFS010000095.1:0-4969 GCA_964002385.1 uncultured Gammaproteobacteria bacterium
GATAAACCTACTTCATTGAATCACCTTTCCTTTAGAGTGAAAACCTTTGATGAAGTATATGAAGTTAAAGAAAGGCTAGATTCTGCAGATGTCCAGTATTTGCCGTTGTGTCATGGCAATGCCCTCTCTCTTTATTTTAATGACCCTGAAGGAAATGGTATTGAAGTCTTTTTTGACACCCCTTGGGATGTAGCACAACCTCAAGGAGTTGTTTGGGACACAAACCTTACTGAGAAAGAAGCCTTAGAATGGGTAGAAAGAACTTTTAAAAATGAACCAACATTTGCAAAAAGAGACGAGAGCGCTAGAGAGTTCGTTAATCGCAAATAAAAAATAATTTAATCTATATAAATTTAATTTAAGTATAAATATAAAAGGCATATAGAGACTTAAGGAGAAAACATGCCTAAATCAGAAAAACCTGTAGCAATAATAACTGGAGGAAGTAGAGGTGTTGGTGAAGCTACAGCAAAACTACTGGCTTCCAAGGGGTGGAATGTAACTATTACATGTACCTCAACAATCGAGGATGCCAATGGAGTGGTTGATGATTGTAAAAAATTAGGTGTTGAGGGTCTTGTAGTTAAAGCAGATGTTTCTGATGACCAAGCATGTAGAGAAACTATTGAAGAAACGGTAGCTAAATGGGGTCGAATAGACTGCCTAGTCAATAATGCTGGTACCACCAAGTTTGTATTTGACCACTCGAACTTAGAAGGTTTAGACGCAGAAGATTTTCTTCACATATATAAAGTAAATGTAGTGGGACCATTTCAAATGGTTAGAGCCTGTAAAGAACATTTATTAAAAAGTGATAATCCTAGTGTAGTAAATATCTCTTCTATAGCTGGAATTAAAGGTATAGGAAGCTCAATGGCATATGCCTCTTCAAAAGGAGCTCTGAATACTATGACTAAATCCATGGCTAGAAATTTAGGTCCTATTCGAGTTAATGCCGTGTGTCCCGGATTTATTCAGGGAGAATGGTTAAAAAAAGGACTCGGAGATGATATCTACAATGCTTCTTTAAAGAATATAGAGAATAGCACTCCTCTTGGTTTAGCCGTTACTCCAGAACAGGTAGCGGACGTTATCTATAACTTTATAGATATCTCAAAAACTGTAACCGGTGAAACCTATCTTGTTGATGGTGGATATCATTTAACTATCTAATTTAAATGAAGATTTAATTATTTGATAAGTAAGTTTATTTACCTCTCCTCTATATGAAAACTGATTATGATGTAACCGTCATAGGCTTAGGTCCAGCCGGGACGTTGACTTCTTTACTGCTCAGTGATTCTTCAGTGAATGTTATAGGTATAGATAAGGAAAAGGATATTTATAGTCTTCCAAGAGCAGTAACAATAGACGATGAAGGTTTAAGGGTTCTGCAAAGACTAAACCTCGAGCATATCTATTTAGATAATGCCACAGCTATAGAGGGGGCTTATTTTTTAGATGATAAGCTTCAAAAATTAAGTGGTATGGATATCCCTTCAGGTCACTTAACGAGTAATGGATGGGCACCTACAATGTTGTTTCACCAGCCTTACACTGATGCCCTCCTTAGAGAAGAGCTTTTAAAATCTACTTGCTCTATCCAATTAGAGACTGAACTAGTAGACCTTATTCCTAAAGGAAATCATTACATTGTAAAGACACAAAATCTTGCCAACGGTGAAGAAAAATCTTTTTCAACTCAATATGTAGTGGGAGCAGATGGGGCTTCCAGTAAAGTTAGAAATATTATGGAGTTTGATCAAGAGGATCTTGATTACGATAAAAACTGGTTGGTTGTTGATGTGAAGTTGAATGTTGAAAATACTTTGCCTCGTTTTGCTGCACAAATCTGTGATCCGAAGAGGATTTGTACTTATATTCCATCTCATTTACCTTTCAGAAGATGGGAATTTATTCTGCTAGAGGGAGAATCAAAAGATGACATGCTTAAGGAAAAGAAAATTCAAGAGCTTGTTTCTCCATGGCTTAAGCCTGAAGAGTACGACATCATCAGAGCAACTGTGTATAGATTTCATTCACTGATGACAAAAAATTTTAGGAAAGATAATTGTTTCCTTATCGGTGATGCAGCTCACCAGAGCCCTCCTTTTATGGGCCAGGGAATGATGTCAGGTTACAGGGATTCTCTTAATTTAAGCTGGAAATTAATAAGTGTCATAAAAAATTCTTTTCCATCAACGCTGTTAGATAGTTTTGAAGAGGAGAGAAAACCTCACAGCAGATTTGTGGTAGATGGCTCAGCTGCTATTGGAAAACTTATGTCAGCTTATGCAGATGCAGTAGAAAGGAATCAGCCTTCTGATGTCCCACAGGAGTTAATCGATAGAGGTTATGGTTCTTTTGCCCTTCCTCCTTTGCAAAATGGGATTTTATATAAAGGAAAGTCTGATAGAACTAGCATGGCAGGGTCTATCTTTCCTCAACCACTCCGAATGGAAGGGATGATATGCAGCGAAAGGTTAGACACCCTTTTAGGTAAAGACTTCTGCATAGTCTCCAAAAAAGAGATTAATTTAAATACTGAACAAAAAGAGTTCTATGAAAAGATTAACTCTAAATTTCTTGTACTTGAAGAAAGTATTTTGAATAGCAGTCCTTCGGTTAAAGAGGTAATGAAGAAAAATGATGTTTATATTCTGAGACCAGATCGTCACATTTTTGGTTCTACTTCGGATAAGATAACTTTTAACGATTTAACTGAAGATCTAAAAGAAAGATTAAGCTTTTAAAATGGACTTAGGCATACAAGGAAAAAAAGCAATAGTTTGTGCTTCATCTAAAGGACTCGGAAAGGCCTGTGCCTTATCTCTGGTTCAAGAAGGTGTCGATGTCATAATTAATTCCAGGAACGAAGAGGATCTTAAAAAAGTTAAAACAGAACTTTCTGCATTAAAATCAGGAAAAGTGGATTATGTGGTTGCTGACCTTAACTCTGAAGAAGGAAGAGAAAATCTAGTTTACCGCTGCCCAGAAGCTGATATTTTGATCAACAATAATGGAGGTCCTCCTCCCGGAAATTTCCTTGAGATGGAAAAAGAACAATGGCTTGAGGCACTAGAATCAAATCTTTTGTCTGCAATAATGTTGATGAAAGCATTTTTACCTGGAATGCAAGAAAGGAAGTTTGGCAGAATCATCAATATTACTTCTGCTATGGTTAAATCACCTCATCCTTTGATGGGTCTTTCTACTTCAGCAAGAGCTGGTCTGACTGCTTTCTCTAAGGGAATCTCTAAACAGGTAGCAGTAGACAATGTGACTATAAACAATCTCTTACCAGAAAGGTTTGATACTGACCGACAGATTTTCATGACTAAAATGCTCATGGATACGAAAAAGATAAGTCGGGATGAAGCTAGAGCAGAAATAACTTCTACCATTGCTGCTAAAAGATTTGGAGACCCTGAAGAATTTGGAGCTACCTGTGCATTTCTCTGTAGCCAACATGCCGGTTTTATTTCTGGACAAAATATCCAGTTAGATGGTGGTTCTTACGAAGGTTTAGTCTGAATAAATTGGATCACATTCATAGACTAGTAAATAACATTCCTCTTCTGATTTAGTTACTTGACCCCAAAGCCTGCAATATTTAACTCCATCAGATCTAGTTTCAAATTCAATCTGAGTGACTTCTAAACGGTCTATTAGAATACTAGTCTCACCTTTTAGTACTTCATAGAAGCTACCTATAAAAGCAGTTTTTCCTGATATTTCTGTAGCGTAGTGCATTCTCATTTCATTTTCAGTAACAAACATGAAATCAGAATCTCCTGTCCATTTAGCTCCAATAATATCTTGTTGACTTGAGCAAGCTGTAAAGAAAAAAACTCCAACAAATAAGAGCTTATTTTTTCTTTTTAGAAGTTCTGTAATCACCAAATTTTGAATCCCTTTTAGTAAGAGCTTGAGTTAATCCTTCAGACAGTTCTTTTAGATGGTCTCTAGTGGCTTTTGAATGCATGGCTAATGCCTGTATTTCAGTACCAGTCCTAATCCCTGCTCTCATGCCCATTACTTCCATCTGTCTGTGCACTGCTCGTTTATTCATGGCTTGAAGTTCTGCAGGAACTCTAGCCACTTTCTCTGCAATCTTAAGTACTTCCTTTTCTAAATTTTCTGAATTAAAACATCTATTTGCAAATCCTTTTTCTACAGCTTCTTTGCCTGAAATCGACTCACCAGTAAGCATCATCTCCATGGCATTTCTTAAACCCATCAACCACGGGAAAAATTGATTATCAGGAGGACTCATTGACCTTACCACTGGGTAACCTATTTCTGCATCTTTAGAAACATAAACCAAATCACATGAAGTAGCTAACTCAGTACCTCCTGCCAAGCAGTACCCATGAACTTGGGCTATGACAGGTTTAGACAAGTCCCAAATCTTAAAAGCACCTTCAACCACATGCCTTGGCCAAAACCCATCTGTTTTACCAGTATGATAAGGAAGTTCAGACGAAACATCTGAAGATAAATCATAACCTGAACTGAAACAGGTTCCAGCTCCGCTAATAATTATTACTCTTACCGTTGGATCGTTATCAGCCTCTTCTAAAGAAGAGAATAATTCTTGTCGAAGCGAATTCGATAATGCGTTCCTCTTGTCTGGCCTATTTAGAATTACCCTTCTTATTCCTTCAGGTAAATCTTCTTTGAGTATGTATTGTTCTTTCTTAGTCATAAAATTCTTATCTTTGAAATAAATTAATCATACACAGCTTTAGATAATTTAAAAATAAAGTGACTAAGCATCAGGATTTTTAACACTAACTGAGGTTCCTTCAATCTTAAGTTTAAAAGTTTGCAAGTCTTCAAAGGCAGGAGGAGCCATTACTTCACCTGTTTTTAAATCAAATACAGCACCATGCAAAGGACAGCTAATTAAAGTTCCTTGTATAAATCCTCCGCAAAGAGGAATTAGAGCGTGAGTGCACATATCTTG
>CAXFFS010000096.1:0-4836 GCA_964002385.1 uncultured Gammaproteobacteria bacterium
CCTCAACAACAGCCCCTACTCCTTACTGACAGTAACTTTCACCAATAAAGCAGCCAATGAAATGAAAGGCAGGATTGAATCCATGCTGGGTCAGGAAATGTCAGATTTTTGGTGTGGAACTTTTCACGGTATTTCTCATAGGCTTTTAAGAAGACACTGGGAAGAGGCAAACCTAAGAAGGGAATTTGCTATTTTGGACAGCGAAGATCAGTACAGGGTTATCAAGAGAGTTTGTAAGTCCATGGGTGTTGATGTTGGTAAGTGGCCGGCAAGGCAAATCCAATGGTATATAAATAAAGAAAAGGACGAATGCCGAAGAGCCAACCAAGCTGAATCCAGTGATGATTACTTTGTTGAACAAATGACAAAGGTTTATGTGGAATACGAGCTGCTCTGCGAAAGAGAGAGCCTTGTAGATTTTGGTGAACTGTTACTTAGATCACTGATTTTATTGTCATCTAACGAATCCCTGCTTTCACATTATCAAAAAAGATTTAAACACATCCTAGTAGATGAATTTCAAGACACAAATGAAGTCCAGTATCAACTCCTGTCTCTTTTAAAGGGGAAAGAAAGTAGCTATATGGCAGTAGGAGATGATGATCAATCCATATACGGTTGGCGGGGAGCAAAAAGTGAAAATATTGATAGGTTCACAAAAGATTTCTCTAAAACAGAGGTAGTTAGACTAGAGCAAAACTATAGGTCTACACAGACCATTCTTGGTGCAGCCAACTCTGTTATTGAAAATAATCGATCCAGAATGGGAAAAGAACTTTGGACTGAACAGAAAGAAGGAGAAAAGATATCCATTTACTCCGCTTATAACGAGGACGACGAGGCCAGATATGTCGTTGGAACAATACAGTCTTGGATGGACCAAGGGAATGCCCTTGATGATGCAGCAATTCTTTATAGGTCTAACGCTCAATCTAGAGCTTTAGAAGAAGCAATAATAAGAGAAGGCCTTCCTTATAGGATTTATGGAGGCCAGAGATTTTATGAGCGAGCCGAGATTAAAAATGCCATGGCTTACATACGTTTGGTTTATGGAAGAGAAGATGATGCAGCCTTTGAGAGGGTCATCAATCTACCCCCTAGAGGCATAGGAGCTAAGACCTTAGAGATTATAAGGAACCAGGCAAGAGATCAAAATTGCTCTCTTTGGAGGGCTAGCACAGGTTTAATTGAATTTGATGGATTGACTGCAAGAGCTAGCAGTTCGTTATCTGGATTCATAGGAGACCTAGAAAGGCTTCAAGCTGAAGTTAGTGGCCTAGAACTAAAAGAAACTGTAGACCATGTTATCCAGAGAAGTGGATTAATTGATTACCACAAAAAAGAGGCAGGGGAGAAAGGTAGAACTCGTATAGAGAATTTAGATGAACTCGTCAGTGCTGCGGGAGATTATGAACCAGACATTCAAGAAGAAGACACTCCCATCTTAAAATCATTTATTGATCATGCCGCACTTGATGCAGGAGAAGACCAAGCAGAAGAACATGAGTCCGCAATACAGCTTATGACCTTGCATTCCGCCAAGGGCTTGGAATTTCCTTTAATTTTCATAACAGGTTTTGAAGAAAACCTTTTTCCTCACAGGCTGTCCATAGAAGAGCCCGGACAACTGGAAGAAGAGAGACGGCTTTGTTATGTGGGGATGACCAGAGCCATGGAAAAGCTTTACATAATCCACGCTGAAATGAGAAATTTGCATGGAAACGAAACATTCAACCCCCCCTCTCGGTTCTTGAGAGAAATACCACCTGAGTTAACACAAGAAATCAGAACAGGTGGTGCAATAGGTAGAAAATCTTATGATTCAAAGGGGATCATTGCCCAAGGAGAGATACCTGAAACAGACTTGGTTTTAGGTCAGAGGGTAGTCCATGAAGTTTTTGGTGAAGGCGTTATTCTTAACTATGAAGGGCAAGGAGCTAATGCTAGAGTAGAAGTTAATTTTGATTCGAGCGAGACCAAGTGGCTCATGGCTTCTTACGCAAAATTAAGGCCAATTTAATTAAGGAAAATTATGAAGAAAAAACTCTTGTCCTCCTTTCTCATTTGTCTTTTTTGGGGATGTTCTGAGAGCTCAACTACAGCAATACAGGAGACCACAGAAATTGATTTAAATAAAGTCTACAAGTGGAACATGGTTACTACCTGGCCAAAAAATTATCCAGGCCTAGGACTGGCTGCCGAGAACCTTTCTAAATATGTAGATGAGATGAGCAATGGCAGGTTAAAGATCAAGGTTTATGGTGCAGGAGAAATGGTTCCTGCAATGGAAGTTTTCGATGCCGTTTCAAGAGGTGCAGCGCAAATAGGGCATGGAGCCTCTTATTATTGGACAGGAAAACTTAAATCTTCACAGTTCTATACAGCCGTCCCCTTTGGGTTAACAGCGCAAGAAATTAATTCTTGGATTCACTGGGGCGGCGGTCAAGAGCTTTGGGAAGAAGCCTATGCTCCCTTTAACTTAATACCCTTTGCAGGAGGTAATACGGGAGTTCAAATGGCCGGATGGTTCAATAAGGAAATTAACTCTATAGAAGATCTGAAGGGACTAAAAATGAGAATCCCAGGATTAGCCGGAGAAATCTTTTCAAGAGCAGGAGCGGAGACAGTAGTTTTGCCTGGAAGTGATATTTTCTTAGCATTACAACAAGGGGTAATAGATGCTGCAGAATGGGTTGGCCCTTTCAACGATTTAACTTTTGGATTTCACCAAGTAGCAAAGTACTACTACTACCCAGGGTGGCACGAAGGGGGCTCTACCCTAGAAATAATAATAAATAAAGAAGCTTATTCGTCTTTACCTGATGATTTAAAAGCTATAGTTAAATATGCTGCTAGAGCAGTAAACCAAGAAATGCTTGATGAATACACAGCAAATAACAATAGGGCTTTGACCGAATTGGTTGAAGTTCATGGAGTAGAGTTAAGAAAGATACCTGACGATGTTTTAATTGAGTTAAGAAGAATTTCCAAAGAGGTAATGGAAGAGTTCATAGAGGATGATGAAATGGCAGAAAAAATTTATAACTCCTACCGAGCTTTTAAGCAAGACGTGATCCAATATCACGAGATATCTGAAAAAGCTTTTATTGAAATGAGAGATTTAGAAGAGTAAAAAATTCAGATTAGAGCAATAAAAAGAAATTGGAACTTAAATTAAGAAAGCTAGGCTTGCAGGACTATCATAAGACCTGGGCTTCAATGCAGAATGTCATACTTTCAAAAGGCCAAGGTGATTCAGACGAGCTCTGGTTGCTCGAACATTTTCCAGTTTATACCTTGGGGTTTGGGGCTTCAGAAAACAACTTGCTCATTAAGAATGATATACCCGTTATAAGATCAGATAGAGGAGGAGAGGTCACTTACCATGGTCCTGGTCAGATAGTAGCCTATTTTTTAATTAACCTGCGTCGCAAGGGCTGGGGCCCAAAAAGGTTTGTTAATGAGCTGGAATCTTCAGTAATGGACTTTTTAAAAGACTATGGGGTTTCTTCTAAAAGACAACAAGGAAATCCCGGGGTTTACATTAGAGACAAGAAAATATGTTCAGTAGGTTTAAAAATTAAAAGAGGCTACTCTTATCATGGGCTGAGTATAAATATTGATATGGATTTAAGCCCCTTTGAATCTATTAATGTCTGTGGCAAACAATCTTTAAAAGTGACAGATCTTAATGAATTTGCCGAGGTTCCAATAGAAAAAGCCTTTAAGGACTTTGAAAAAACAGTAAAAGCAAGATTTGAAGGAGGTATGGACATATGAATCAGGTCATTCCTTCTAAGACCATTAAAGAAAATGGCACTATAGCCATAAGAAATGGAATTAAACCAAATAAAAATAAAAAGATTCTTCCAGCAAGAAAGCCTTCTTGGCTTAGGCTCAATTACGTGTATACACCTAAATTTAAGGAGGTTAAAAGGATTGTTAAAGACAATCATCTAAAGACAGTTTGTGAAGAGGCTATGTGTCCAAATATTGGGGAATGTTGGAGCCACGGAACCGCTACTTTTATGCTTCTAGGGGATGTTTGCACAAGAGCATGTAAATTTTGTGCAGTAGATACTGGAAATCCAAGAGGCAGGTTAGATAAAAAAGAACCTCTCAAGATAGCTCAATCTATAAAAAAAATGTTACTTAAATATGTGGTCCTAACTTCAGTCAACAGAGATGACCTTGAGGATGGGGGAGCAAAACACTATTCCAACACAATAAAAGCCATTAAAAATATTTGCCCAGAAGTAATGGTGGAAGCACTAGTTCCTGATTTTGAGGGGAAAAAGAAATCAATCTCTATTTTGCTCAATTCTAAGTTGGATGTTTTTGCTCAGAATGTAGAGACAGTCGAGAGGCTAACCAAGAGGGTTAGAGATCCTAGGGCCGGCTATTTTAGGACGCTCAATGTCCTCAAAGAAGCAAAGAAGATCAGCCCAAGGGTTTTAACTAAAACCAGCCTAATGCTTGGGCTGGGAGAAACAACAAAAGAAATAGAGTCTACTTTAATTGATGCTTTTTCAGTCGGCGTAGAAATCTTAACGCTAGGCCAGTATTTAAGACCAACCCTCAATCACTTGCCCGTTGAAAGATACGTTCCGCCAAAAGAGTTTTTATATTATCAAGAGATGGCAAAAGGAATAGGCTTTAAAGAGGTAGCTTCGGGGCCTATGGTTAGATCGTCTTACAGAGCAGACAGAGCCGCTTACCTATTGAAAGACATTTAAAGTCCGTAAACGGCATTTGGCAGAGCGGTTACTAGTGAGGGGAAGATAGCTAAGCCTAGCAAGACTAGTATTTGGATTACTATAAAAGGAATCACACCTC
>CAXFFS010000097.1:0-4704 GCA_964002385.1 uncultured Gammaproteobacteria bacterium
GACAAATTAAAAGAATTAATTTGAGTTTCATAAATAGTCTTAAAAATTACATTTTTTAATGTAGTAGTAATTTTAAGAAAAGGGCCGGATGATCACTCAACGGCCCTTTTTCATACTCAAAACTTACATCTTCTCCAGCCTCTATGATTTCGAGAGACGTTGATTGCCCATTTCTATAAAGAATGTAGTCAAAAATTGGCTTGTCTTTGTCAGACTTAACCCCCTCGAAGGAGTCTATAAGACCAAGATCTTTCTTAAAAGAATCCAGTAGGCCACGATCTTCAGGGTCTTTCCATTTAAGATTTAAATCTCCAACGACGATAAGAGCCTCTCCAGAGGTTTCTTGTTTTACCTTAGTTAAAATCTGTCCGAGTTGTTCTGCTCTTGCTTTACGGTCGGAACCGCTTCGGCCTGCATCTAAGTGTGTGTTTAAGATAAACAAATATTTTCCAGAAGGTGTTTTTATTTGAGCAAGTTGAAAACCTTTAGAAGCAAAACAATCATTCAGACCTCCAAGCCAACCAGAGCAAGAATTGAAGGCCTCTGAGTTGATTTCCAGTTGCCATTCTTTTTCAAGATTAGAAATCAGGGTTAAACCCGATCCTGAACAAAAAGGACAAAAAGACTTACTGTTACCATTACCACGAACGGCAACACTTTCTTCCTTTAAGTTCTTGAGAAGTAACTCATGATGTGCAAAATCTTCCTGAAGAAGTGAGATCTGATAGCGTTTAGTTTGTTGCCCAATTAAAGGGAATCGTTCGACCGGATCATCATCTACAAAAATAGTAGGCAGTCCGTGCGTGTTGTAGACAAGTATTTTTAACTCTTCTGAACTTAAATTTGTTGAAATAAAACTAAGATAAAAAAAGATAGTTAGGCACAGACCTAAACTCAAAGAATTTATTTTAGAAATCATTTCTAGAGTTTTTCCAATAAAGCCAAAGAATTAATCATATCCACTTCTTTAAACAAACCACTCTCTTTAGCTTTTGTGTAAATATCAAATGGCGGCCTGCCGCCATCTTCTGGATTAGGGAAGACATCATGAATCGCCAATAAACCCCCTTTAATTATGTGAGGATGCCAAACGTCATAGTCATCATGGGCAGCTTTCTCAGAGTGCCCGCCGTCAATAAAAACCATTGCGAGGGGTTTTGACCACACTTCACTGGCTTCCACTGAGCTGGAAACAATTGGAATGACAATATCGTTTAAACCAGCCTTATCTATTGTGTCCAAAAAAAAGTGGAGGGTATTAATGCCTTTGCCTGATTCATCCAAAAGATCTGGATCAAAGAACTCTTCCCCTGGTTGTTGCTCTTCCGAGCCTCTGTGGTGGTCTATGGAGTAGAGTAGTTGATTGTTTTCTTTTACCGCTGTACCCAAATAAAGAGCTGATTTCCCGCAATAACTGCCTATTTCTAAACAAGGTCCTTTAGAAGAGTAACGTTTTGCAAAGGTATATAAAGACTCTCCTTCTTCTTTTGCCAAAAATCCTTTTACTTGATCTGGGTCTATTCCTAATTTCATGAGCTAATTATAGGAAATGCTATCAAAAATATGAGAGTATTCGCTCTCATTTATGATTCGCAGCTCATTAAAAAATAATTCTGGCGAAGAATTTTCATATGTTTCAAATCGTCCTATTGAGTCGGGAGCTCCTTTATTTATCTTTTTTCATGCCACCGGTTTTAATGGGCAAACGTATTGGCAGCTGATAAAAGGCCTGGATAGTTTATTCAAAGAAGAGATAAATTTTATGAGCTTGGACCAAAGAGGTCATGGTCATACCAAGGCTGAAGCTATTCCCGAAGAGTTGAACAGTTGGTCTCCCTTTATCGAAGATGCGTTAGAGATTGTAGATAAAATGGACGGTCCGATATTTTGTGCGGGGCACTCAATGGGCGCAATAGTGGCAGCTAAGATTGCCAAACTGCGCGAAGAGAAGGTAAAGAAGTTGGTCATGCTTGAACCAGTCCTGTATAGCCCTTTTGAATGTTTTAAATACTCATTTAAAAGAAGATGGGGCTTAGGCAGAAATGCTGAATTGGTTGAGTTAGCTTCAAAAAGAAGACGAAACTTTACCAGTCGAGAAGAGATGATAGATTCTTATTATGGAAGGGGCGTCTTTTCAACTTGGGAAAAATCCTGGATAACAGATTATGTGGAAGGCGGTACAAGAAAAATTTCAGAACAAGATGTTGAACTAACCTGTTCGCCCGAATGGGAGAGCAGAACTTTTAAGGCGTCGGACATGGGTTCTTGGCCCTATCTAAAAAAACTGAACACACCCACTTTGATTCTTTCCGGAACCGTAGAATCTACCTTTACTCCGAATGCCAGAAAAACCATTGAAAAGCTTGGCAGCAATTGGAAAATGGAGGTTTTTCCTGATGCTACGCATTCTCTTCCGATGGAACTCAGTGAGACTCTAATTGACCGTATCTATCAATTCATGAGTAAATAATTTTTTATTATGGATCTGCATCAATTAAAACAGGGAAAAATTCTCATAATAGGGGATATTATCCTTGACGAATATTTACAGGGGACAGTAAGCCGGGTTTCGCCAGAAGCTCCCGTTCCCGTGCTCAGACCCGATGACAGGGAGCTAAGATTAGGAGGGGCTGCCAATGTCGCTTCTAACGTAAAATCCTTAGGATCCAAAGTAGAGCTGATAGGTGTAGTAGGCAAAGATACTGCAGCAAAAGAACTCAGAGAGTTACTTAAAAATAAATCAATCAGGGCATCTTTGACTAATTCCGATAAGACTACTGTCCATAAACTTAGACTTTTGGCCGGTCAACAACAGTTACTGCGTCTTGATACAGAAGAATCATTTACCAAAAAAGAATGGCTCGCTACAAAAAACGCTTTTTCTAAGAAATTAAAGGGCTTTAATGCAGTTATTGTTTCAGATTATGGAAAAGGTACCTTAGTTGATGTTCCTTTCTTAATTAGAGAGTCGAAGAAAAGAAATATACCTGTCTTTATTGATCCCAAAGGCAATAACTTCAGCAAGTACAAAGGTGCTTACATTATCACTCCGAATTTCTTGGAATTTTCTACTGAAGTTGGAGGAGTCTCTACCGAGTCTGATTTTACAAATAAAGCCAATAAGCTAATTAAAAAGTTGGCCCTGCAGGCACTTTTGGTGACCAGGGGGCAAGAAGGGATGACCTTGTTTAAAAAAGATAGAGGCAAAATAAATAGAACTGACTTCCCCACTGAAGCAAAGGATGTTTTCGATGTTACAGGAGCTGGAGACACTGTGATTGCTAGTTTGGCATCAGCTCAGTCCAGTGGTATGAGTCTGGAAGATTCAGTCAAGCTAGCTAATGTGGCAGCAGGCATAGTAGTGGGTAAATCTGGAACTGCCACCCCTTCATTAGTTGAATTAAGCCTCAGTTTGAATGCAGATGATTCGCTTATCTCTAATAGTGAGATTAAAGATCTGGTGAAAGCAGCTAAGGAAGATTCTAAAAAAATTGTTTTCACTAATGGGTGCTTTGATCTACTTCATCCTGGCCACATAACTTATCTCAGTGAAGCTAAGAAGTTAGGCGATAGATTGATAGTGGCTTTGAATACAGACCGCTCAGTGAAAAGACTGAAAGGTAATAAAAGACCCATCAATAACTTAAGACACAGAGCACTTCAGGTGGCCGCATTAGACAGCGTAGATTGGGTTACTTCATTTTCACAAGACACTCCTCTAAAGTTAATTAAAGAGTTAGAACCCGATGTACTGGTTAAGGGTCAAGACTATAAAATCAAAGATATTGTCGGCTCCAAAGAAGTACTCTCTAAGGGAGGGCAGGTAAAAGCTATCAAACTCGTTAAAGGCTTTTCAACTTCCAAATTAATAAAGAAAATTAAGGATTTGGACTCTTAAGCTCTTTTGCTTCTCTTTTCTCTCTTCTCTCTTCTCTCTTCTCTTTTTTTCCAGTAAGGGTAAAAGTCTTTTTCACCTTCTGGTCTATTCTTAAACCTCCTATGCATCCAGAAGTATTGTGTGGGTGCCTTTAAAATAGCTTCTTCATAAGTTGCGTTCATTAGCTTTAAGAAATTTCCCTCATTGGCTTTAGAACCGATGTCTTCTAACGTAATTTCGTAACCAGAACCATCTCTCACAACATTAAAAAAGTATACTTTAGTACCTTTCTTAAATAGATCCGAAGGCAGAGTTACTGTAGCTGCTTGTAAGTCAAAAAATGGGACAAATTCTGCACCCTTAGTTCCATAATCTTGATCAGCTGCATAGAGAAATTTCAGTCCATTACGAAGCCATTTTAATCCTCTTCTGGTTTGGCGATTAGTAACGGTACCAATTAAATACTTGTTCCTGGCTTTAATCATCAGGTAGTTCATAACTTTATTTGTTTGGGTTTTATACATTCCTCCTACCCTGAGAAGTCTGGAGATGATTCGTATATCTAACTCTGCATGGGTTGAATGTTTTAGCAAAATTAGACAGCCTTCGTTATTGCTATCTAATTGTTCAAAATTTGATTTTTTGTTTATGAGTTTGTCTATAAATCGGTCTGATTTCCACCAGGCTATTCCTGTTTCTATTAGTCCTTTGCCAATGTCCTTAAAGACTTCCTTAACCATTTTTTCTAGTTCAATTTGAGTCTTGTCTGGAAAACAAAGTTGAAGATTTATTTTGGTAATATTTTTTCTTTGAGGACTAATAAAAAG
>CAXFFS010000098.1:0-4664 GCA_964002385.1 uncultured Gammaproteobacteria bacterium
GTCATCTTATCCTTTGTAGTTGGAGCAATTATAGCTTCTCTTTTTGGCTATAAAGATCCAGTTGATATTACAACTATAGGAGCTGGAACAGTTACCTTTCTAGTGGGTCCTGTTACTGGAACAGCCCTGGGTGCATCCTCTGAGATCATGGCATTAAGCATAGCGGCAGGTCTCGTTAAATCTATATTAGTGATGGTTGCAACTCCATTAGTGGCACCTTATGTAGGATTGAATAACCCTAAATCAGCAATGATATTTGGAGGCTTGATGGGCACTAATAGTGGAGTAGCGGCTGGTCTTGCAGCGGTTGATCCAAAACTGGTACCTTATGGGGCTATGACAGCTACTTTCTATACAGGCATAGGGTGTTTATTAGTCCCTTCTGTATTTTTTTTAATTATAAGATCTCTCTATTAGATGTTTCAGAAAGATTTCTCTATTTCTACTTCTGGACAAGGCCTAATAGAAATTACTAATCAGATAGAAGAGATTGTGGCTCAATCCTCTACAGATCAAGGTCTGTGTAATGTATTTATTAAACACACTTCAGCTTCATTGCTTATTCAAGAAAATGCTAGCCCTGATGTTTTGAGGGACTTAAATAATTTTTTTAAACAGCTTGTACCCGAATCTGGCAGCTATCTCCATAGTATTGAAGGTGCAGATGACATGCCTGCCCATATAAAGAATGCTCTGACCTTGTCTTCTTTACTCATTCCAGTTAAAAATAAGAGCTTAGATTTAGGTACTTGGCAGGGTATTTTTCTTTTTGAGCATCGTCACTCTAAATTTAAGCGACAAGTAAATGTATCAGTATTTAATTAAACCAATAGCTTTCTTTTTTAGTTTAATGCTTCTAATGAGCTGTCAGTCACACTATTCAACATATGGTGTGGATGAAATTAGTAAGAGAACAAGCGATTTTGATTTATGTTTTCCAGTGAATTATCAAAGATTATTTAATGCGCCAAAGATAGTTAGATTTAACTATGTAAAAGAAATAAAAGAAGAAATTATTAAAAGAGAATTAGACTGTAATTCTAGATTTGAAGCAGATAAAATTACCCATTCAGAAGGAGATCAACACAGGCATATTGAAGAGATGGACCTGGATAGACTAAATAAAGAAGTAATTGAGAATAAGAATATTTGTAGAAACGAACCAATATTAACTAATTGTAATTAAAAAATGACTGAGTTTGCTAAGGCAATTGATAAAGCTAAAGTTCGTCACTATCTGGTAGCTGATACCAAGGAAGAGATAGATTCTTACTGTGAAGAAAAAAAATTAGAAATTTTAAATCGACCTAAGTACGTTGATCCCACTATGGTTTGTCATCATTTTATTTGGGTGGGGAAAAGACCTAGGCCTGCCCAGTGGAAAATAGCTTAATCTATTATAGGTACTTCATTGGTCTGCTGTAATCAGGTCCTTTAGCATCCCAGCCATACTCATCATCTGCTCCAACTAGCTTAGCGAACTTAGGTGGATTCCTATTAAGCATTTCCTTTGTAACTCGCCATTGATAGGCCTCTTGGGTCTTTAATTTTCTGTGACAGAAATAACTTGTTACATTTAAGCGTAAACCTTCTGTTTTTTTAGGGAAAGCTCCATGCCATATTCCGCCATTAAAAATAATTAGAGAGCCTGCTTTTGCTTCAACAGGCACTGCTTTATCAACTCCTTCTCCGGGTTTGGGCTGTCTGTATAGTCTGTGGCTTCCTGGAACCATAGCCATGGCACCATTTTCTTTTGTGTAATCAGTCAGGCAATAAGTAGAGTTAGACACATCAAACCAAGAGTTGGGGATTAAGCCCTCAGGGGTGCTTGGCCTAGTATCACTATGCAAACCCATGGTTTCACCGTAACCCTCTCCTTGCCATTTAATAAAAGAAGTCATACTGGACAGCTGTTGTGTCCCTTTCATCAAGTAGTCCATCATGACATTAAGAGTTGGGTTTAATAACCATTTCTCAAATATGGGATCTGCCATCAATAAGTAATAAAGTAAAAATTGACTGTCTGTTTGAGGCTGGGCTTTATATTTCCCTATGTGTCCATTTTTATTGATATCAAACTTCTTTCCCGTTCTTTCGTGACAGATACGAAGAATAGTTTTCCTCATTTTGTTAAGAAATTGGGTTGAAGCTACTTTTTTTGGAGGAATGATGGTGAAACCATCAATCTCTAGATCGTTGATATTGTTTTGTAACCTCAGTTTCTTAATTTGACTTAGATTCTCTCCTAAATATGGAGGTGTTTTACTTTTAGTTCTAGCCATAGATCAAACCTTCCTATTACTTTTTCATGTTAGCGTTTATTAAAAGACACTTCAATTTTCACTAAATATCAAACTCGACTGCTTCTAAGACGTTTCCTTTTTCATCTTTCAAGTCAATGTTAATGGTTCCAGAAGAGTTAATGCTGATCAATCCATAATTCATGTCGTAATGCATTTTACCTAAAAGCAGGGGGTCAGTTTCATCCCAAACCGCAACTAACCACCTAGGTAAGGGTTTATTTAAGGAAGAGCTGGTTAATTCATAAAGATTGTCTTGCTTGTATATCCCTGCTTTATGCCTGTCTCCAGAAACAAGTACTACAGGTTTTTTGAATTGTTTTATTAAAGACAACAGCCTTTCTTTTTCATGTGGAAAGTTACTCCATTTTTCAAACCCATGATTAGTTGCAAGAATCTGTATCGAAGAAACTAAAATAATAATGTCAGCTTCCTCTTGAAATGTTCTTTCTAGCCACTTCCACTGTTCATTGCCTAATATAGTTTTACTTATATCTAAAGTAGATTGATAGTCCCTTTTTTCTCCTTCAAGCGGAGAGCGGAAGTATCTTGTGTCTAATCCGATTAAAAGAATCTTTTTATCTTTAATCTGCCTGCTTTCAGCAAAATAAATACCTTCTCTTTTATGACGTTCATCTTTTATATCTATGTTCCAGAAGTCCAAAAATAATTTTTGCGCTTCTTTCTTTAAGGTGTATTCAACTCCGCCATCATTAAGTCCATAATCGTGGTCATCCCAAATAGCCAGAGGCTTCAAGTTTTTAAGCCAATTAGGGAAATTTTCTTCCTGTTTCTCATAAGCAGGACCCATGTTGGAGAGTTCACCTGAATCTAGATCTCCATAAACATTGTCTCCCACGAAGAAAAAATCATTGAGGTTTTCTTTTTCCACTGCCTCCCAAATGGGTTGGGGTTTTGTTTCGTCTATACAAGACCCAAAACCAATTTTTAAAGAGTCAGCGTATAAACTTAAAGGACTCAAGATTAAAAGGAAGGTTAAGTAAAGAATTTTAAGCGAGAATTTCTTCATATCACGAACATACTAAGAATAACTAGATGAAAGTAAAGGCAAGCAATCTACCTAGTGAAACTTTAAGTTGATACGATGTAACCATGCAAAATAAAAGATATTTATTTTTTAGCCTTCTTTGTCTTTTATTGTTGAAGTCTTGTGCATCTGTAACCGAATATCCTGAAACTAGAAAAGTATCACAAATAGATTCATTTCACGGAATAGAAGTTGAAGACCCATATCGCTGGTTAGAAGATTTCACTAGCGAAGAAGTGGGGACATGGGTTGAGTTACAAAATGATCTTAGTCAGAAGTATTTAACTAAAAATCAATACAGAAAAAGAATAAAAGAAAACCTTGAATCCATTTGGGTAAGTAATTCAAAAAGCATCCCACAGATAAAAGGAGACCATATTTTTTATTTTTTTAATGAGGGAAGTTGGCAACAAAGTAAATTAATGAAGCAAGAGTGTGACACTTGCCTGCCAGAAGTAACGATTGATCCAAACACATTTTCTGTGGATGGCACTGTATCTTTATCAAATCTAAGTATCAGCCCCAATGGAAAGTTTATCGCTTATTCCATTTCAGACGGAGGATCGGACTGGAAGACTTGGAAAGTTTTAGACTTGGAAACAAATCAAGTGTTAGAAGATAGTATCAAGTGGACTAAATTTTCTTCAGGAAGTTGGGAATCAGATAATTCTGGATTTTATTACCAAAAATACCCCGAACCAAAAGAGGTTGCACTTTCAGAGATAAATAGAAGCCCCAAACTTTATTTTCATAAAATTGGTACTTCACAAGAAGAGGACTTATTGGTATACGAAAGGCCTGATAAACCAAACTGGTCTTGGGGTGTTCAAGTAAGTGAAGACGGTCAATATAGAATTTTATCTGTAGGAGAGGGAACTGATGATAGCAATAGGCTTTACATAAAATTTGTTAACGACAGCTCCTTTACCCCTGTTGTTGCTGAACTGGAAGCTACTTACATATTTTTAGGCAGCAAAGGAACTGATCTTTGGTTTTTTACAAATAAGAATTCACCCAACGGTAAAATCGTCAAATTAAAAGTCAATGAAAACAAGCCCTTTTTATGGGAAGACGTAATTAAAGAATCAAGTTTTTCTATATCAGGATTTAGTTTAATAAATAACAAGTTCGTTATTGAATATCTAGTTGACTCACAGTCCAAAGTTGATTTCTTTAATCTAAATGGTGACTACTTGGCTAGTTTAGATATGCCTAACGCAGGCTCTATTTCGGGCTTTAATGGAAAGATAAAAGATAGGCACACCTATTTTAGTTTTACTAACTATGTAACGCCCAGCAAGATTTATAAAATGGAT
>CAXFFS010000099.1:0-4536 GCA_964002385.1 uncultured Gammaproteobacteria bacterium
GGTAAGGGCGACAGAGTTGCCATTCTGTCACAGAACTGTGCTGAATTCTTTGAGTTGGAGTTTGCTTGCGCAAAAATTGGTGCCATAGAACTACCTCTTAACTGGAGGTTGACCAAACCCGAGCTCGAGTACATTTTGAATGACAGCACTCCTACTGTATTAATTTATGATTCAGGTTTTTTGGACATATCTCTTGAGCTACAGAAAGATTGTCAAATTAAAGGGTCACTTCAGATTGATAATGAAGACACTTCAAGTCAATACGAAATTGCTCTCAAAGAATCAAATGGAAAGTATGAAGAAGTGCCCACAACGCACGATGATCTAATAATGATTATGTATACATCTGGTACAACTGGCCACCCGAAGGGGGCAATGATTAATCACAGAATGCAGCTTTATAACTGTATAAATTTAGCTGCCCCTGTTTTTGTCAGCCCAGAAACTGTGCAGTTAGTAGTTTTACCTCTGTTTCATACGGGGGGTATGAATTGTTATGCCAATCCGGTACTTCATGCAGGTGGCGAATTAATTCTTATAAGAGAATTTGATCCAGGCTTAGCTCTCTCTATTCTGGGAAACTCTAATTACAAAGTTTCGCATTTCTTCGCTGTACCGGCACCATATCAATTCATGATGAATCATCCTGATTTTGATAAAACAGATTTATCTTTTTTGAAAATTGCAGGTATTGGGGGAGCACCTTGCGCAGAGGCTATCTTGAAGACTTGGTCAGGAAGGGGAGTATCTATGATCCAAGGTTGGGGAATGACAGAAACTAGTCCTGGAGGAATTGGACTTGATGCCGGTGACGCAGAGAGAAAATTAGGCTCAGCAGGAAAACCATTAATGCACACAGAAGTTAAAGTAGTAGATGATGAAGGCAATGAACTTCCTTGGGGCGAAGTGGGAGAACTTTATATTAGAGGCCCTAATGTAACTCCCGGTTATTGGAATAACCCAGAAGCAACTGAAGATTCGTTTGAAGATGACTGGTTAAAAACTGGTGATGCCGCAAGATTTGATGACGAAGGCTTCGTCTACATAGTGGATCGCTGGAAGGATATGTATATTTCTGGAGGAGAAAATGTTTACCCTGCTGAAGTCGAAAATGTTATTTATCAGTTGTCTCAGATAGCAGAGGCAGCAGTTATTGGAGTACCAGATGAAAGATGGGGCGAGACCGGTAAAGTTTTTATCTCTCTTAAAGAAGGTCAAAAGATAGAAGAAAAAGATATCATTGAGCACTGTTTAAAAAACCTGGCTAAATTTAAAGTTCCTCAAAGTATAGTGTTCGTAGATTTACTGCCTCGAAATGCAACTGGTAAAGTTTTGAAGAGGGAATTGAGAGAAGAGGTCTTAGGTTCAGCGGCCCCAGCTATTACTTAAGATTTTAGGAGGAGAGTTATGGAATTAGGTATTTGTGTCGCTTCACATGTTGGAGATATTGACTATGTTGTTCGTGCAGAAGAATTGGGATACACACACGCTTGGCTAGCAGACTCACAAATGTTGTGGTCAGATTGTTATGCCACTCTAGCTTTAGCAGCAACTCAAACTAATAAAATCAAACTTGGAACGGGAGTAGCAATAACTGGTACACGTCCAGCTCCGGTTAATGCAGCAGGCATTGCAACTATAAATGCTTTAGCTCCAGGAAGAACTTTTTTTGGGGTTGGAGCTGGTAACACAGCAATGAGGGTAATGGGATTGCCACCTCATCGCATAAAACAATTTGAACAGTATTTAAAAACTTTAGTCCCTTTATTGAGAGGAGAAGAGGGTGATCTTCAAGCAGGAGATAAATCAATTCCAATCAAACACATCATGCCAGATAAAGGATTTGTAAACTTCAAAGACCCCATTCCACTGTATATCTCAGGGTTTGGTCCCAAATCATTAGCTTTAGCTGGTAAATATGGGGATGGAGCTATTTTGGGAGTCAACACTCCAGAGACGGTAAGCGGAATGTGGCATTTGATTCAAGAAGGTGCCAGAGAAATAAACCGTTCCCTAGAACCTAAAAAAAATTATTACACAACTGCCTTAACCTCAATGGTGGTTTTAGAAGAAGGCGAAGCCGTTGATTCTGATCGGGTTAAATCTGAATGTGGTGCCATGGCTATGGCAGCTGTGCATTACAGTTACGATCAATATAGAAATTTTGGTCATCAGCCCAATAATGCTTTAAAGGAGATATGGGAAGACTACACTGCTCTTTTAGAATCTTTTCCAGAAGAAAGACGTCATCAAAGAATACACGAAGGCCACAATTGCTGGGTTCTTCCAGAAGAAGAGAAATTTCTTACACCTAAAGTATTGGCAGCATCTAATATGATTGGAACGCAAGATGAACTACTGGAGAGGTTGCACCAATTATCAGATTCAGGTCTAGACCAAGTGATGATTTTACCTAATTTTGATACTAGGTACGATGTAATCGAGAGAGTTGGAAAAGATATAATTCCGAATATCTAGTTTACCTACCTGTTTTCTTGGGTTTTTTAAAAGAGACTTGTTCCCCATTTTCATATGCGAATTCAGCATGTAATTTTTGAATCCTCTTTGTCATTGATCCAGCTACACCTTCTCCAATTTTTCTTCCGTCCGCTTCTAGAACAGGTGTGATTTCTCCCATGGTACCTGAGGTGAATACTTCATCAGCCGAATAGAGATCTGTATTAGAAAGATTCTTTTCTTGAGTAGCTATCCCTTCTTTGTCTGCTATTTCTAGAATCATCTGTCTGGTAAGTCCTGGTAAGCAGCTATCTGTAGTAGGGGTCAATATTTTATTATCACGAACTAAGAAAATATTGGTGTCATTGGTTTCAGAAATAAACCCATTAGTATCTAACATGACCGCACTATCAACATTAGCTGTATTGGCTTCTATTACTGCAAGGATATTATTTAAAAGATTATTGTGATGAATTTTTGAATCTAAGTGCTGAGGGGAATTTCTTCTTATTGATGACGTTATTACTCTTATGCCATTATTTGAATAAACTGGAGGTTTCCACTCAGCTAGAACTATGAGCGTACAACCTTTCTGATTAAGTTTAGGATTCATGCCCGAGGTAACTTTTTCACCTCTAGTGAGTGTTAACCTAATATGAGTTTCATCCCACATTCCATTAGCTTCAAGGGTAGAGAATATTGCTTTTCGAATATCGTCTGTTGAAGGCAAGGAATCAAATGCAAGAGCTTTAGCAGAGTTTTGTAGTCTTACAAGGTGATCGTTTAAAGCAGCTATACGACCTTTATATACCCTTAGTCCTTCCCAAACTGCGTCGCCACCTTGTACTGAACTATCAAAAACAGAAACTTTAGCTTCTTTTCTAGGCAATAATTCTCCATTTATATTAATAAGAATATTTTCATTACGTTTATCTGGTAATTTCATTCTTTTTCTTGGTTAGCTCGAATAGCTTCCGATAAAAGCTTTTCATAATAAGGCATGCACTCTGAAAGAACTTGTTTATGCGCATCTGGAAAGTTTGGCTTGGCTTGATAAGACTGAAAACCAGTACTTTTATGAAGGGATTGATACCAATACTTAGCCCATATACCATCTTCTTTTCTAGGTTCAGCTGGCCAACTCAACATAGAATCAACAAATTCAAGATTCAAATGACTGCATAACTGCTTGAGTATATTTTCTGGATTCATTAATAATTCTCTTGAATCAACAACTATAGGCTTGTTTCCTAAACTTTTCATATTTTTATATACCTTCCATTGTAGATCAAGACCAGTATCAGAAAGATTTGGTTTAGGTATATTTACTGCTAAAGACGACAACATATCTTTTGGATTCCTGATCAAGAATACATTTTTAAATTTTGGTAAAAAATCATGATTTATACCAACTAAGTGTTTTGTCATTTGTTTTAAAAACAAAACATCTTTCCCATCTAGATCATTTATTTTTAAAAGATCATCCATAACTAACTTACCATCACAATTAACTTCATCCATTATTTCTTTTCTTCCAGGGTGTTTAACACCTGTTACTAACAGATAATGGCCATATAGAGGTTCATCTACAACCTTAGTATCATCTCGCTGCGCAAAACTATACATAAGGGCAGTAGACACATTCCGAGGGCCTGACCAGAGACATATTTTGTTCATAAAATAATTTTATTACAAAAAGAAGGAGTCTGGAGTTTGGTATAGTTAAGTTATGAGTTTAAGTAAATTTTCTTTAGAAGGTAAAAAAGCTCTTGTGGTTGGGGCGAGAAGAAATATGGGTAAGGCATTTGCCTTGGGATTGGCAGAAGCAGGAGCGGACGTAGCAATTACTGATATAAACATAGAGTCAGGTCAATTACTTAAAGTCAGTAAAGAAATAGAAGCTATGGATCGTAAATCACTAGCATTAAAGGCAGATATTTCTTCTGAAAAAGAAGTAAAAAAATTAGTAGGGACTGTAGTAGAAGAGTTTGGAACTATAGATATTTTAATGAATGTAGCAGTTATGTATCACCCTAAATCAGTGGTTGATTTAGATGAAGAATCTTGGGAAAAGTTAAC
>CAXFFS010000100.1:0-4487 GCA_964002385.1 uncultured Gammaproteobacteria bacterium
CCCAATTAAAATTACCGCTATCTACCAATAAACCTCCTATTACTACTCCATGGCCAGAAAGAAATTTAGTAGCTGAATGAAAGATTAAATCTGCTCCTAAATCAAAGGGTCGCATTAAATGAGGGGTGGTAAAAGTAGAATCTACAAGCAATGGAACTCCATTTTCATGACTAATATTAGATACAGTCTCTATATCCATTACATCAAGTCCAGGATTGCCTAGTGTTTCTCCAAACACTAAGCGAGTATTCTCTTTAAAGCTTTTCTTTACCAGATCTATATCTCTAAAATCAATAAAAGTGGTTTCTATACCAAACCGGGGAAAGGTGTATTCAAGAAGATTATGACTGCCACCGTACAAACAATTTGAAGCAATAATATGAGAACCACTATCTAAGATTGTAGAAATAGCAAGATGCATTGCAGCTTGACCACTTGAAGTAGCTATTGCACCAATGCCTCCTTCTAAGGCTGATATTCTTTCTTCTAATACAGAATTTGTAGGGTTGGTAATTCTAGAATAAACGTGACCAGTTCTTTCTACATTGAAGATTCCTGCAGCAATTTCAGAGTTATCAAATACAAAAGATGAAGTTTGATAAATGGGTGTTGCCCTGGCACCTGTCGCTGGGTCAGGTCTTTGCCCTGCATGAAGAGACAAAGTATCTGGTTTTAACTCTTTTGGATCTTTCATAATAAATTACTGTTATTTAATTAGCTTCCTTTGTTATATCTTTAAGTACTGAGATAGCCATTAAAGGATAAATAAAAAGTAAAGGCAAAGAAGCTAGTATTATTAAGTTTAGGGCTACTTGATGGCTTGAGTAAATAATTAATGCAGCTGGGAGTATTCCCAGTACTATTGCCCAAAATAACCTTAGGTATCTTCCTGGATCTGTGTTTTCAGAAGAATTTTTTTGTACATGATAGGCAATTACATAGGACATTGAATCATAAGAAGTTGTGACGAAAATAACTGTTATTCCACAGAAAAGGAAAAGCATTAAAGTATCAAATGGCATAGTATTAATAACTGCTATGGCTAAATCTCCGTGTGTACTACCTGTAATTTGAGAAACAGCTAATGTTTCATTAACGTCTAGGTCCATGGAGTACCCACCTAGAATCATAAAAAACAGCCAACTTCCAAGGGAACCAAAAATAAGCATACCTAAGATCACCTCTCTAAGGGTCCTTCCTTTAGAGATCCGAGCTACAAATAAAGCTACTAATGGTCCAAAAGCTACCCACCAAGCCCAATAAAATACTGTCCAGGTGTCAGCAAAATCTGATTGCTCTGTAATACCTAAAGTACTCATCTCCCAAAAGTGTGTAAACATAAAGACTAAACCATTAAAAGCAGAATTAATTATTTCAAAAGTAGGTCCAAGAAATAAAACTATAATTAGAAAAATGCCTGCAAGAAGCATATTTATATCGCTCAACCTTTTAATTCCATTAGTTAAGCCTTTGTAGACACTAAATCCAAACAGCCCAACACACAAACCTAATACACTTAGATCTACTAGAAAAGTACCGTCAAGGTTAAAGATATCTGAGAACCCTGTACTTAACATAGGCAAGTAGGATCCTATAGTTCCTCCCGCTGCTCCTATTGTTGCAACCACAAAAAGAAAATCTACTAATCTGCCTAACAAAGAGTTTTCAACATTTCTTAGGCCTAATCCTCTTAGACTTGAACTTAAGCGCAGTGTATTTAAATTATATTTATAAAAAGAAACAGAAAGGGCAACTGCCGGAATGGCATAAAGCGCCCAAGCACTTATCCCCCAATGGAATAGACCGTAAGCGCTTGATAGAGCATAAGATTCTTTTGAATAAGGAATGATTCCAAATAAAGGTTCATCTAGGTAATAACCCCATTCAACACCAGACCAGTAGATAATTCCCCCACCAATTCCTCCACAAAAAAGCATCCCCATCCAACTAATAGTTGAGAATTCAGTGTTTACTTCTTTGCCTCCAAGTTTATATTTACCATATTTTGAAAAAGCCAGATAAAGCACGAACATAAAGGAAAGTGGGGTGAGGATTAAAAATATTGGGCCGAATACTGAAATAACAGAATTCTTATAGTCTTCAATTAAAATAGCAGTGCTTTCAGCATTGTAAAGTATAAAAAAAGCGATGCCGATTACTACAACTAAACTTGTTACAAAAGTTATGTAGTCAACGTTTTTTTTACTAAAGCTGTTAAAAAATTCTTCCAAGCTATGAAGCATAACTTCCACTAAGCTAGAATGTAAGAGTGAATCAAGAAAAAGATATTCAAGTTTCAGTTAAGGAAGCTTACGGTAATGCTGTTTCTTTACTGGAATCAGGAAACTATGAGTTGGCAGAAAAACAATTGGCAGAAATCCTTAAAAACTATCCTAATGATCCTAATGCCCTTAGATTAAGTGGCCTTTCTTCTATTGACCAAGGTAAACCAGAAATATCGTTAATACCTTTACAAAAAGCTATTAAAGTTGCTCCTGATTTTGCTCAAGCTCACGAAGATCTCGGAACGGCTTGGTTTCTCTTAGGTGAACTAGAAAAATCAGAAATTTGTCTAAAAGCAGCTTTAAAGTTAGATCCCACTAAATTCTCAGCTTGGAAGAATTTAGGTGATCTACTTTCCGATCAGGGAAAAGAAGAAGAAGCAAATAAAGCTTATGAAAAGGCCCTATCAACTGATAGCAAGTACAGCGATCTTACCAAGGCAATGACTTTAGTTAAAAAGGGTCAAATAGGGGAGGCTGAAAAAATATACAAACAGATACTTAAAGATGATCCTAATAACGTAGATGCTCTTCGTTTATTAGGTCTAGTTGCCACAAAAGGAGGGGCTTTAGATCAAGGAATAATGATATTAAAAAAATGTACAGAGATAGCTCCTGATTATGCTTTAGCTTGGGAAAATTTAGCGAACATGTACAGACAGAAAGAAGGGTATGAAAATCTTGATAAATCTATTTATTGTTTTAAAAAAGCAACAAAATTAAGACCACACTGGGCTGAGGGTTGGGCTGGATTAGGCACCGTATTTACAAGATCTTCATTGCATGAAGAAGGTATCGATGCCTATCAAAAATCAATTGAAATTAAAGAAAACCAACCAAGAGTGCATCTTAGCCTTGGACACGTTTATAAAACAACAGGCCAACAAGACAGGTGTATTGCCTCTTACCAAAAAGCAATTAAACATTTTGAAATGTTTGGAGAAGCTTATTGGAGTTTAGCTAACCTTAAAACTTATAACTTCTCAAATGAAGAAATTAAATTAATGGAATCACAACTAATCAAAAAGGATTTACCAGAAAAAGAAAGGGTACATTTTTTGTTTGCTTTGGGGAGGGCTTATGAAGACAAAAAGGACTTTAAGAAGTCTATAAGTTACTACGATGAAGGAAACGATCTAAATAGAGGAAGAGGTAGCTATGATCCTAAGGCAGTAGAAGCCATAAGTAAGAGAATAATCAAATTCTTTGATAAAACATTAATAGAAGACAAACTTAATTGGGGTGATCAAGCTTATGATCCTATATTCATAATTGGTTTACCAAGATCTGGTTCAACATTAATTGAGCAAATTCTGTCCAGTCACTCAGAAGTAGAGGGTACGATGGAGCTTCCTAATATGCTAAATATGGCAAGAAAATTAGGTTCAGGTAGTAAAGACCAAACTGCTTATCCAGAGATCTTATCTACACTTTCAAAAGAAGAGATTGAATCTTTAGGTAAACAATATATTTCAGAAACAAAACACTTAAGATTAAATTCTCCCTTTTTTATCGACAAGATGCCTAATAATTTTAGCCATATAGGCTTAATTCACTTAATTCTACCTAATGCAAAAATAATTGATGCAAGAAGAAATCCTTTGGATACCTGTTTTAGTTGTTATAAACAGCTTTTTGCTAGAGGACAGATGTTTACTTACGACCTTAATGAGATTGCAAGATATTACATCAACTATATAGAGCTCATGGATCATTGGGATGAAGTATTACCTAGTAAGGTCCATAGAGTGAATTATGAAGATGTTGTAGAAAACCAGGAAGAAGAAACTAGAAAACTGCTAGATTATTGTAATCTTCCTTTTGAAGAGCAATGCTTAAAATTTTATGAAACTAAGAGAGCCGTAAAAACAGCAAGCTCTGAACAAGTTAGGCAACCTATTTACAAGCAAAGCGTGCAACTTTGGCAACATTACGAGGAATATTTAGATCAACTGAAACTAGGTTTATCCCCTTTAAAAGAAAGGTTTAATATTCCTAATTAATCCTTTTTAAATACAGTTTTTAAAATTAAAAAAGTATACTGAAAGAAGAGTGAATAATGAAATTTTACCCGGAGAAATGCGTAGGGTAATTAGCAGAAGACGCTTTCTTGAATATGTTGCTTTTGGAACAGGTTTACTGGCTTGGCCTCTAAGTATTAAAGCAGAAACTAAACACTATCTTATTGTCGGAGCTGGCATTGTA
>CAXFFS010000101.1:0-4440 GCA_964002385.1 uncultured Gammaproteobacteria bacterium
AAAGAGCCTTCAGAAGAGGTTACGGTTTCATAAGCAATCCCAGTTACTCCAGTAGCGGTGAGATCTAATCCTTGTTTTTTATCCCCGGCTAAATGTAAGTAGGTAAAAAGAGTATGTTTTTCAGAAAGGAAGGGCAGTTCGTCAGGTGTAGGCTCTTTAACCTTAATGATTAATTCTGAGGACTCAAAAATTTTCTGAGGTGTCTCCAGTATCTTGCCTCCAGCATTAGTATAGTTAGTATCAGAAAACCCAATCTCTATTCCAGCATCGTGCTGTATGAACACTTCATGTTCATTTGAGACTAATGTTTTAACAGATTCAGGAGTTAAGCCAACCCGGTATTCATTATTTTTTATTTCTTTTGGTACGCCGATTATCATATAAAAAGTGTGAAGTATTATTTACTATTTTAACTACTTTATCTCTTCATGAAAGGCAGAGATGATTAGCCCTATATAAGACCTAGCAATTAGAAGTAAACCCAAAGCAAAAAAACAGATAGATAAGATTAGATGACGCTTTCGTGCGAATTCAGTAATACCATTCCAAATCTTCATGGTAAATATAGTGGAACCAAGCTGGAATAAAGCGAATGAAAAAACAATAAAAATAACTAATCGCCAAAGCTCCTCATACCAGTATTCCTGCAAAGTGGTACTTACTAAGCAGACTAAGCAAAACAGACTAGCTAAAACCTTAGTTAAAGTTGATTGCCCTACTTGGGTTCTCATTCTAAGGCCCTTGGAAACTAGATTAGAACTCAGAAAAAAAATACCTGAAAATAAAAAAATGATTCCTATAAATATACTTACAGTCACTGTTTGGTCTCTCTTAAAACTTCCTTATTAAATGCTTCTAACGTGGATCTAACTGGATTTAATTCTATACCACCCCTTCTTAAAAAATTTGCTCTAACAGTTAATTCATTAGGTGCACAAAACTTTTTCAAATCTGAAAATATTTTCTCAACACATTCTTCGTGAAACGCCTGAGAATTCCTAAAAGATAAGAGGTAGCTAAATAACTTTTGATAATTTATCAACTTACCAGAATAAGTGACTCTAATAGTTGCCCAGTCTGGCTGACCAGTGACGGGGCATAAACTTCTAAAAACACTGCAAGAAATCTCTTCACTTGCTTCATCTGCACTAACCCAAGGTGCATCTTCTTCAACTCCCTCTTCCGAGTTTATCTCTACTAAATCTATTGACTTACTTTCCTTAACAAAATCTTTTGGTGTATTTCTTATCTCAATCTCTACTTCACTGGAAACGCACTGTTCTAAATCATGTTTTATTAATTCCAATAGATCACCGAGACTGTTAAATTTTTTATTATTTAGAGAATTTAAATATAGTTTTAACGACTTTGACTCTATAAAACTTTTTGAGCTGCTTTCGTAAGATGCGTACAAAACTGCATTTTTTGGAACCCCCTCCAAATTTAGCCAAGAAAGTTCATAGGCTGTCCAAGAATCTAAGCCATAAAAAGAATTAGGTTCCAAAGTTACCCCTGATCGGTTTCTTGATTCTTCTCTACTAATACCAACCAATAAAGAAGGGTCATACTTTTCAGGGTATGTTATTTTTTTTCCTAGCGGTAATTTATCTAGATCCAAAGTTAAGTCCTTATGCCCTTCCCTCTGTTTAATAACCATAAAGCTACGAAAAAGAAAACTACGATGAAACAAACAATCATTAAAAGAGCGAAATTCACTGACATATTCATTAAAGGGAGATCAGAGGAACCTAATACAGCATGTCGTAAAGTGTTAACCATATATAAGATTGGATTTCCTAGTGAAACGGTACGCCAAAATTCAGGTAAAAGATCTATTGAATAAAAAATTCCACCCAAGTAACTCAAAGGAGTCAGTATAAAAGTAGGAACAATAGAGACATCATCAAAAGATTCAGCAAATAAAGCATTTATAAAACCACCTATAGAAAAAAGCATAGAAGTTAAAAGAATAACAAGAGCAGCTAAAGGCCAATTTTGGACATTCAAGTCTACAAAGGGCAATGAAACTAAAATAACTAAGACTGAAACCATGACTCCTCTAGCCATTCCACCAAATATCCATCCTCCCAAGATGATGTAATTTGGTACAGGAGTTACCAGTAATTCTTCAATACTTCTTTGAAATTTAACATTAAAAAAAGATGATAGAACATTAGAGTAAGCGTTGTTAATCACGGACATCATAACCATGCCTGGAACCATCCATTCCAAGAAGCTAAAACCTCCCATTTCTCCAATTCGTGACCCAATAATTACCCCTATGGTCACAAAATAGAGCGCAATCATAATTGCAGGGGATACTAGGGTTTGTAACCAAATTCTTGTAAATCTATTAACCTCTTTTCTGATAATCGTCAGAAAGGCATTAAATATCTCTACTGCGCTCATTCTATTTCCCCGAGCTGGACATCAAGTAGAGATGTTTTATCAGTATCAGAATCCACTAAACTTAAGAACAGCTCCTCCAGTCTTCCAGTTTCATTTCTCATGCTGAGAACTTTTATTCCTTGTTCAGATAAAGTTTTGAATACCTCGTTGAGTTGTTGACCTTTTTTTACTGTAACTACCAAGGTCTTAGAATCTTTAAGATGAAATTCAAAATCTTCATCAATCGGAACAGCTTCAATGGCAATATCTAGATCCATAGAAAAAGTTTCTTTTTCTAACCTCGCTAGAAGACCTTTCATACTGGTATTTTCAATAATTTCTCCCTTATCAATAATGGCAATATTTCTACATAACCTTTCTGCTTCTTCAAGATAATGAGTAGTTAAGATTATGGTTGTGCCTAGTTCAAGATTAATCTCTTGTAAGAAATTCCATAGGGAGCGCCTTAATTCTATATCCACTCCTGCAGTAGGTTCATCAAGTATGAGTAATTTAGGCCTATTAACCAAAGCCTTAGCAACCATTACTCTTCTTTTCATTCCTCCCGAAAGAGATCTTGCTTGTTCATTTCTTCTGTCCCAGATATCTAAACGCTTCATAAAGAACTCAGTATTCTGCTTAGCTTGTATATAACTAAGTCCGTGGTAACCAGCTTGATTTCTGATTATCTGACCTACTTTTTCAAACTGGTTAAAGTTAATCTCTTGTCCTACTACGCCTAGATTTTTTTTTGCTAAAGAATGTTCTTGGTCTATATCTATTCCCAAGATTTTTACTTGCCCAGAAGTCTTATTTATCAAGGAACTGATTATCCCAATGGTTGTAGTTTTACCTGCTCCATTTGGTCCTAACAATGCAAAAAAGTCCCCTTCTTCAACATTTAGATCAATGCCTTTAAGAGCTTCAAGCTTACCTTCATAAGTCTTTCTAAGTTTTTTTATAGTTAAGGCTTCCATAGGTCTCAATGATAAATCAAGGAGTAAGAACTTGCTAAAACTAGCTATTTACTAAGAAAGGCCATGCTGTCTTCAAGGCCTCTAATAGTCAAAGGAAACATATTGTCTTCTACTAAAGAACGCGTCAATTCAACAGATGCGCTATATTCCCAATGATCTGAAGGAACTGGATTTAACCAAATTACTTTATCGTAAACATCCACCAAACGCTTCATCCATAAAGCTCCTGCTTCTTCATTCCAATGCTCAATACTTCCACCGGGGTTAGTAATCTCATAAGGAGCCATAGTGGCGTCACCAACAAAAATGATCCTGTAATCGGCAGCGTATTTATGCAAAATATCTTCAGTCATAACTCTTTCATTTTGTCTTCTTCGATTATCTTTCCAAATAGACTCGTATAAGAAGTTATGAAAATAAAAGTACTCAAGATTTTTAAACTCTGTTTTGCAGGCTGAAAACAATTCCTCACATATTTTTATATGTGGATCCATCGATCCTCCAACATCAAAAAAGGCTAGAACTTTAACTGCGTTCCTTTTTTCAGGTTGGTATTTAATGTCTAACATGCCAGCTTTTCTAGCTGTAGAGCTTATGGTTCCATCTAAATCAAATTCTTCTTCTGCACTATCACGGATTAATTTTCTTAATCTTCTAAGAGCGACTTTTATATTTCTGGTCCCCAACTCGACACTGTCATCAAGATTTCTAAAATCTCTTGCTTCCCAAACTTTGACAGCTTTTCCTTTTTTACCTTCACCACCAACTCTTATGCCTTCAGGATGGTCACCGTCATTACCAAATGGCGAGGTCCCTTCTGTCCCAACCCACTTATTTCCGCCTTCATGCTTCTCCTCTTGTTCTTGCATACGTTTTTTAAACTCTTCTAAAAGTTTTTCTAGGCCTCCAAGAGATTTAATTTTTTCAAGTTCTTCTTCTGTAAGATATTTTTCAAATTCGCCTTTGAGCCAGTCTTCTGGGATCAACATTTCTAAAATGTCATCGATACTTTCTATACCTTTAAAATAGATATCAAAGGCACGATCAAATTTATCGTAGTGCTTCTCATCTTTGA
>CAXFFS010000102.1:0-4399 GCA_964002385.1 uncultured Gammaproteobacteria bacterium
ATTGAAGAAATTAATCAAGGTATAAAAAATAAAACTGGAATAAAAGTAATACCAAACAGGAAGGAGGCTATTCTTTATTGTCTTAATAAAATGAAAGCTAATAAAGAGAGTAACGTTCTCTTAATTGCAGGTAAGGGTCATGAAGATTATCAGGATATGTTAGGAAAAAGAGTTCATTTTAGTGATCATGAACAAGTAAAAAGTTTCTTAACAAGTAATTAAAGACATGATGAATTTAACTCTCTCTACAATTGCCCAAAAGGTAGGTAAGAAGGTAATTGGAGGAACTGGCCAAGAGAAGTTTAAGGACATAAGTATAGACTCTAGAACTTTAGAACCAAGTGATCTCTTTGTAGCCCTCAAAGGGCCTTATAATGATGGACATGATTATTTAAAGGATGCCATGGAAAAAGGGGCAGTGGCCTTTGTAGTTGAAAAAAAAATTCCTATTAATAAACCTTATATCCTTGTAGAAGACTGTTTCAAATTCTTGGATCAGTTAGGCACTTATCAAAGGGAAATATTTAATGGGAAAGTTATCGGGTTGACTGGTAGTAATGGCAAAACAACTACTAAAGAAATTATTTACAGTTTGCTTGAAAAAGAGGGTTGTCATAAAACTAAAGGTAATAAAAATAACCATATAGGAGTGCCCCTCACCTTAGCTTCGCTGACAAACAGCCTAAAGTATGCAGTCATAGAAATTGGTACTAACTCTCCTGGAGAGATTAATAATCTTTCAGCTAAAGTTACACCTGACATTGCTTTAATAACAAATGCAGCAGCTTCCCATTTAGAAAAATTAGATTCAGTTAAGAAGGTAGCTAAAGAAAAGAGTTACATTCTAAGACATTTAAAGAGTGATGGAGTTGCCATATTACCAAGAGATTCAGAGTTCTTTTCTTATTGGAAAGAAAAGTGCGTAAAAAAAAGGATTATTTCCTTTGGATCTCATCAAGATTCAGATATTTGTTTGAGTAATGTTCGAAGTGACTTCTTAAAAAATAAAATATCTTTTGATTTGAATTATGCTCAAAAGTCTTTTAAGTGTTCTATGAATGGAGTAGGTGTGCATAATTCCATGAATGCTTGTGCAGCTTTGGCCGTTTGCCATGCTCTAGAGATAGATCTTGAGGAAATAAGCTTTCATTTGAACAAAGTTACTTATCCTAGTAGAAGGATGGAAGTGCATAAAGGATTAAAAGGCTCTGTTCTTATAGATGATTCTTACAATGCTAATCCAGAATCTATGAAGAAATCTCTTGATGTTATGGAGGAGTTAGAAGGTAAGAAGAGAATTTTTATAGCAGGAGAGATGGGTGAATTGGGCGAACATCAAAATTTCTATCATGGGGAGATTTGTAAATATACTAAAGGAAGAGTTGAAGAATTCTTATGTATCGGAAAATTATGGGAAGAGGGCATAAAGCATATACCAAATATAGGTAGAAGTTTTTCTTGTAAAGATGATTTGTTAGATTACTTGAACACTAAAGTATCTAAAGACTCTATAATTTTAGTTAAAGGCTCTAGGTCTACAGGTATGGACTATATAGCTGACAAATTAAAGCTTTAAATGCTAGTTGAATTATTTAATTTCTTTTCCGATAGTTTTGGACCCCTAAGGGTCTTTGACTATTTATCTTTTAGAGCAATATTTGCAACCCTTACTGCATTATTGGTGTCCTTGATCTTGGGACCAAGATTTATAAATAAAATGAAATCTATCGAAGTAGGTCAAGTTGTAGGGGAGCGAGGTCCTTCAACTCATTTATCTAAAAGTGGAACTCCTACCATGGGAGGGACGCTTATATTAGCTTCTATATTTATCAGCTCAATTTTATGGGGAGATTTAGAAAACAGGTATTTGTGGGTAGCATTAGGGGTTACCACACTTTTTGGAGTTTTAGGCTGGGTAGACGACTTATATAAATTAAGACATCAATCAAGTAAGGGGCTGTCTCCCTTAGCAAAGATCTTTTGGCAAAGCTTAATAGCTTTAGCAGCAACACTTTTTCTTTTTTATAGTTCAGAAAATATACATGAAACAAGCTTGATTATTCCCTTTTTCAAAGATATTTCTTTACCTTTGGGTTTGGGTTTTGTCTTTCTTTCTTATCTTGTGATTATTGGATCAAGTAATGCGGTTAACCTTACTGATGGGTTAGATGGTTTAGCAATTCTTCCTTGTGTGATGGTTGCAGGAGGGTTAGGCCTGATTGGATATGCAGCAGGGAACACTATTTATGCAGAATATTTAAATATTCCTTTTCTTCCAGGAACGGGTGAAATGTTAGTTTTTTGTGGGGCTTTAGTAGGCTCAGGCATAGGGTTTCTTTGGTATAACACCTATCCTGCTCAGGTTTTTATGGGAGATGTGGGTTCTTTAGCATTGGGAGCTGCTTTAGGAGTTATAGCAGTCATCATTAGACATGAGTATGTTTTATTAATAATGGGCGGTGTTTTTGTGGTAGAAACTCTTTCAGTTATTGTTCAAGTAGCTTCTTTTAAATTAACTGGGAAAAGAGTTTTTAAGATGGCTCCGATACATCATCATTATGAATTGAAAGGGTGGCCCGAGCCTAGAGTAATAGTTAGGTTTTGGATAATAACTTTTATGTTAGTTTTAATAGGATTGGTAACTCTGAAACTTAGATAATTTCTAAGTTGAGTTAAGCTTATGCATCTCATTCTGGGTTTCGGTGCAACTGGAGCCTCATATTTAAGATATTTAAGAAAAAAAAATATCCCCACATTAGTTATGGACTCTAGAGATAGACCATCAGGTCTATCGGAGTTCAGTGGGGTTATAAAAGAGAATTTTTATCTAGGAAAATTTGATTTAAGTGTTTTAGACAAAGTAAAAACAATTGTCGTGAGTCCAGGCATAGAGTACGAAAACGAAGTGCTCGTAGAAGCAAGAAGATTGGGTGTAGAGATTCTTACAGATATAGAAATCTTTTTGAAAGAATCTAAATCTAAAAAAATACTAATATCTGGGACTAATGGGAAGACAACTGTTGTTTCTATGATTGGGCATGTTCTTAGAAATATCTATAGAGATAAAAAGATTATCTGTTGTGGAAATATTGGAACACCTGTTTTAGATACTCTTATAGAAGAGCATTCCATATCTGTTGTAGAAGTTTCTAGTTTTCATTTAGAACACAGTAGAAGTCTTGAATGTGAAATAGGGGTTTTGTTGAATGTAGAGCAAGACCATTTAGATCGACATGTTTCCTTTGCTAATTACAAGAAAATAAAAGAGAAGATCCTTCTTGATTGCACGATTGGTCTGGCCTCAAAAGAAGATCTGGGGTCTATGAACTCTATTGGCAGTAATTTATTTACTTTTGAGGACCTTACAACACCCTTAAAGAAGGAAATTGATAGATTTTTTAAAGATAAATGGCCCTATCATGAAACAGTCAATATTAAGTCTGTTTTAAGCGTTGTGCTGGCTCTTGAATCAATAATAAAGAAAAAAGAATTAGATCAATTTGCCTTCAGTAAATCAGATTTAATGGACATATCCTTAGAAGCTTTATTAACTTTTGAAAGACTTCAACATAGATATGAAATTCTTGGAATTCGTCATGGTCTTACTTATATAAATGATTCCAAGAGTACAAATATTTCTTCTTTATTAACTGCTGTTAATTCTACAGAAAGACTATACGGCAAAAAGAAAGTCGTATTAATTTGTGGAGGCGATTCCAAAAGCCAAGATTTTTCTAAGATTGAGAAAGGTGCTCTCGACTCAGTCAAGAAAATATTGATCTATGGAAAGGATAAGGAAAGCATTATTAATGAAATTGGTGATAAGGCTGATTGTTTGCTTGTTGAAGATCTTGAAGATGCTGTTAATAAGTCGAGAACTGTTTCTATCAAAGGTGATGTGGTACTTCTTTCTCCATCATGTGCAAGTACTGATATGTTCTTAGATTATAAGGATAGAGGAGACAAGTTTCGTGAACTTTCTGGATTTAGTTGAGAACAATGTTTGATAAGTTTGAAACATATTTTTCATTACCAGATTTTCAAAAAATTGATTTTATCTTTTTAGGGTTATTTTTATTTTTATGTTTGTTTGGTCTCTTAGCGGTTGCGACTGCATCCATTGAATTCTCAGATTCACTGACAGGAGAACCTTTAAATTTTACAAAAAAGCAGTCTATTCATTTATTGGTGGGGTTATTTTTATTTTTACTTTTTTTATCTATCCCTTTAACTTTTTGGGAGAACTTTGATCGTTTACTTTTAGGGCTTGGAATTGTTTTATTAATTTTAGTTTTTGTTCCTGGAATAGGTGTAGAAGTTAATGGTGCACATAGATGGTTGAGGGTAGGACCTGTCGGACTACAACCATCTGAAATAATGAAACTAATAATTATTATTT
>CAXFFS010000103.1:0-4351 GCA_964002385.1 uncultured Gammaproteobacteria bacterium
AGAGTGGGGTTTTCTTGTACTGATGTGCACATGACAGATTTAATTACAGGAAGGAGAAAATTAGAAGAGTTTAGTGGACTGGTAGCTTGTGGAGGATTTTCTTACGGAGACGTGTTGGGAGCGGGTGAAGGCTGGGCAACAAGTATTCTTTACAACGAAAGTTTAAGAAAGGATTTTCAAGAATTCTTTTCCCGAGATGATGTGTTTACTTTGGGTGTTTGTAATGGCTGTCAGGCGATAGCGCTTTTATCAGATCTCATACCTGGATCTAACTTATGGCCTAAGTTTGTAAGGAACAAATCAGAGAAATTTGAAGCCCGATTAATCCAATTATTAATAGGAAAATCACCTTCAATATTCTTCCAAGGGATGGATGATTCCGTTTTGCCTGTTGCGGTCGCACATGGAGAAGGCCAAATTAATTTGGGAAAAAAGGAAATAAACAAACTATTACAAAAAGGCTTGGTTCCAATAACTTATGCAAATGACGAAGGTCTGACAACAGAAAGTTATCCACAAAATCCAAATGGTTCCCTGTCAGGAATTGCTGGTGTCACTAATGCTTCAGGAACGATAACTCTGATGATGCCTCATCCAGAGAGATCCTTTTTATCAGCCCAGCACTCTTGGAAACCTGAGAATTGGGATGAGTACAGTCCTTGGATAAAATTTTTTCTAAACGCAAGAGAGTTTGTTAACTAGCTTTTTTAGCGGGCCTTTCTATAGTCTCTATTTTTAACTCAAAGTTGCCGCTTTTTCTGTCATTGAGGTAATGTTTTAAGACCAAGGGGACAAAAGGGAAAGCTAGTTCTTCCCATGGAATTTCATCCTCTGCAAATAGCCTTACTTCAAGACTTTCTGATGTTTGTCCAAAGTCTTCTTGGAGAACTTCTGCCATAAAAAGCATGTAAATTTGACTTATCTGAGGAATATTAAATATTGTATAAAGATTACCCATCTTAACCTCAGTACTGGTTTCTTCAAGCGTCTCTCGAAAAGCACCCTGTCCAATGGTTTCTCCGTTTTCTAGAAATCCTGCTGGCAGTGTCCATAGCCCATACCTTGGATGAATAGCTCTTCTACAGAGAAGAATTTTTTCTTCCTTTACAGGAATAGTTCCAGCTATTAGCTTAGGATTTTGATAATGAATATCTTCGCACTTGGTGCAACAGTATCTGGGTAGGTTATCGTCTTCAGGAATCTTCAGCTCTACCTCACTGCCACAACTGCTGCAATATTTCATTCTTTAAGGATAATTTTTGATTTGGTTGCTTGGAGTATAAACTATTATATAAATTAAAAATTAACAAACCATGCTCAAAATAATTGAGAACAACTTAAACAAAAGAAAGTCTACTTGGTTAGATCAGCTTTCATTAAAGCAATCCACACCCAATACTAATTTGCCCAAAGCTGCAGTCCTTATAGCCATAACCGATGAGGAAAGTCCTGAGATTATCTACACTTTAAGATCAAATAAGGTCTCTTCTCACCAAGGAGAAGTTTCCTTCCCTGGTGGAATGCAAGAAGATTCAGATAAAAACCTCACAATGACTGCATTAAGAGAATCTGAAGAAGAAATAGGTTTGCCACAGGACTGTGTCAATATTTTGGGATCTTTAGACACTATGGTTAGTAGGTTTAATATTAGCGTTACACCTTTCGTAGGTATTATTCCACCTGATATAGAGCTTAATTCCAGTTCTGACGAAATCCAGGCCTGTTTTAATGTCCCTCTATCTTTTCTTTTAGAAGATAAAAGGTATAGAAATGATGAAGTTAATAGAAATGGACAAACTTTTTATATGCCAGCCTATAAATATAGCTCTTATATTATTTGGGGCTTAACAGCTATGATTACTGTTAATTTCTTAAATCGCGCTTTAGATGCCAGAATTGATATGTCTTTACCAAGTAAAATAGAAGGAGAAGAAGGATGAAGTTTGATCTTGGAGAATATTCTGTCGAGACAGACGGAGATAATTTTTACATTGCTGAAACTGCCATAGTATTGGGCAAAGTTAAGCTCTGCAAAGATGCTAGCGTTTGGTTTGGTGCTGTATTAAGAGGTGATACAGAACTGATTACTGTAGGAGAAGGTAGTAATGTTCAGGATGGAGCAGTTATACACACTGATTTGGGTTTTCCAGTAGAAATAGGAAAAGATGTGACGATAGGCCATCAAGCGATGCTTCATGGATGTAGCATAGGAGATGGGAGCTTAATTGGTATAAACGCTGTGGTGTTAAACGGTGCAAAAATAGGATCTGGTTGTTTAATTGCTTCCAATGCTTTAGTGACTGAAGGAATGGAAGTTCCGGATGGGTCCCTAGTTATGGGCTCGCCAGGAAAAATTAAAGGATCCTTAGAAGAAGATAAAAAGAAGGGATTGTTGCTTTCTGCCCAGTATTACGTGCAGAATTACAAAAGATTTAAATTAGAATTAACAAAAGTAAAGGACTAGATTATGAAGACAGAAGCAGTTAATTACAAAGCTACAGGTGTCGAATTAGAGGGCTATGTTGCCTACCCAAATGTTGACAATGCCCCGTTGGTATTAATAGCGCATACTTGGGCTGGTAAAGATGAATTTGTCCATCAAAAGGCGGAAGAACTTGCTGCTTTAGGTTATGTAGGATTTGCAATAGATATGTATGGAAATGGCAAGGTTGGAGCAGATACCGCAGAAAATGAATCACTGATGACACCACTTGTTAGCGATAGAGATAAGCTAAAAGATCGTATAGTCTCAGCCTTGAATTATGGGAAAAGCTTATCTGGTGTTGACTCTAATAAAACAGCGGCAATTGGGTATTGTTTTGGAGGATTGGTTGCACTTGACTTGGCTAGGTCGGGTGAAGATTTAAGAGGTGTAGTTAGTTTCCATGGTCTTCTGATGTCCTCGGATATTTCTGAAAAAGGAATTCAAGCTAAAATTCTAGTTTTACATGGAGAAAGAGATCCCATGGTGCCTTTGGATATGGTTGATTCTTTTCAAAAGGAAATGACAGACGCGAGGGCTGATTGGCAATTACACAGCTATGGAGGTACCTATCATGCTTTTACTAACCCAGATGCTAACGATCCAAATCTAGGGACTCAGTTTAATCAACATGCAAATGACAGGTCTTGGCAGTCTATGAAGAACTTTTTTGAGGAGATTTTTTAAAACTCTGAAATTTGTGGGATTATTGTGAAAGCGAAACAAGTAAGAAAAACTTACATAGACTATTTCAGGTCAAAGGGTCATGAATTAGTGGATAGTGATTCTTTAGTTCCTCAGAACGATCCTTCTCTGTTGTTTACAAATGCAGGTATGGTTCCTTTTAAAGATGTCTTGCTGGGTGTAGAAAAGAGGCCTTATACAAGAGCCGTTAGCTCTCAAAGATGCCTCAGGGTAGGTGGAAAACATAACGATCTGGAAAATGTTGGTTATACAGCAAGGCACCATACTTTTTTTGAAATGTTAGGAAACTTCAGCTTTGGTGATTATTTCAAAAAAGAAGCTATAGCTTTCGCTTGGGAGCTTCTTACAGAAAATTATTCTATTCCAGCGGAGAAACTGTGGATTACAGTTTTTAAGGATGATGATGAGTCAGAAACTATATGGAGAGAAGATATTGGGGTGCCAGCAGAAAGAATCTCTCGATTGGACGAAGAGGATAATTTTTGGACTATGGGAGATACAGGTCCCTGCGGTCCTTGCAGTGAAATATATTATGACCACGGACCTGAAATTGAAGGTTCACCACCTGCTATAGGTTCAGATCCTGGTGATAGATTTATAGAAATATGGAATTTGGTTTTTGCTCAATTTGATCGATCACAAGATGGTAGTTTGAGTCCTCTACCTAGTCCTTGTGTGGATACCGGTTTGGGCTTAGAGAGAATGGCAGCTGTATTACAAGGCAAACATAGTAACTTTGAGACAGATTTATTTACTCCTTTGATTAAAGATGCAGCAAAAATATGTGGCACAAAAGATCTAAACAATCCTTCCTTAAAAGTTATCTCAGATCATTTACGAGCTAGTGCCTTTTTAGTGGCAGATGGAGTAAGCGCATCAAATGAGGGAAGGGGCTATGTTTTAAGAAGGATTATTAGACGAGCTTTAAGGCACGCTGACAAGTTAGGAGCTGAGAAACCTGTAATGTCTTCGATGGTTCCCACTTTAGTGAAACAAATGAGTGATGCTTACCCTATTCTGAAAAAAAACAGTGCACTAATACAAGCTAATATTCTCCAAGAAGAGGAACAATTTGCTTCAACTTTAGTCCAAGGGATGAGTCTTCTGAAAGAAGAAGTTAAGAATCTTAAGGGCAAAACTATTTCAGGTGAACTCATTTTTAAG
>CAXFFS010000104.1:0-4238 GCA_964002385.1 uncultured Gammaproteobacteria bacterium
TATAACTCTCAAAAGGTGACCATCCACACTTATAAAATATTTTTTCTTTTTTTACCTCATAATTATCGTTCATATTTACTAAAACTAGATCTGCCCAAAACCCTTCCCGAATAAAACCGCGCTCTTTAATGTCAAATCTCTTTGCTACGCTATGTGATGTGATTCTTGGGACTTCAACCAATTCCAGATCCCCTTCATGAACCATCTCCAATACAGCCAATAATGAATGCTGTACTGAAGGCATCCCAGAAGGTGCAGTTGAGTAAGTGTTTTTTTTCTCCTTCAGTATGTGAGGTGCATGATCTGTAGCTACATAATCTATCGTTTGATCCTTTAGTGCCTGTCTAAGGGCTTGCTTATCTATATTAGATTTAATAGATGGGTTGCATTTGATTAAGGATCCAAGACTTCTGTAATCTTCCGAAGAAAATAATAGATGCGGCACGCACACCTCAGCAGTTATTAGCTTCTCTTCTACCGGTCCTGATTCAAAAAGTTCAATCTCATCTCTAGTAGAAATATGGAGAACATGTAACTTAGAATGAAATTGTCTAGCTAATTCAATTGCTTTTTTAGTTGATATTAAACAAGCTTCTCTTGATCGAATTTCTTCATGTAGTTCTATTGGAATGTCTTCTCCATACTTTTCATGAGCTTTTTTTTCGTTTTCAATTATTAAGGGGGTGTCTTCACAATGCGTGGTAATGATTACTGGAGAATAATTAAAAATATCTTCTAAGGCTTTTTGATTATCAACTAGAAGGTTTCCAGTTGAAGAACCCATAAAAACTTTCAAACCACATACTTGGCTAGCATCTATGCTTTTTATATCTTCAATATTTGTATTACTAGATCCCATATAGAAAGAGTAATTAGCGAGTGATACCTGTTCAGCAATTTTAATTTTTTCATTCCAGAGTTCTAGGTTTAATGTAGGAGGTATGACATTAGGCATATCCATAAAAGAAGTTGTACCACCAGCCACAGCAGCGATAGACTCAGTTTGAATATTACCTCTTTCTGTTAAACCCGGTTCTCTGAAGTGAACCTGATCATCAATGAACCCAGGTAATAGGTGTAGACCTTTAGCATCAATAAAATCTCCCTCCTCATCAATTGACGCTTCTATCTTTTCAATGCGTCCATTTTTGATTAATACATCTCCTTCTAAAAGACTTTCTTCATTGACTATAGTGCAATTTTTAATAGTAAGCTGTTTCATTAATAAGGTTGGCTCCCACTCACTGTAATTCGATGTAAAGTTCGAGTTTTGTCACCGTGGTCATGCACAGCAAAATGCTGCACACATCTATTATCCCAAACAACCACATCTCCATTATGCCACTTGTGTTCATATCTAAATTTTTTATCACTGGCTTGAGCATACAGCTTTGTAAGAATTTCTTGGCTTTCCATATCAGACAGGCCTTCGATCCTCTCAACAAAGGCCTGAGTTACAAATAGAGCTCTTTTTCCAGTCTCTGGATGGGTCCTGAATACAGGATGTCTAACTGTCTTTTCTAATGCAGGATCTGCTCCTGCAAGCAGAACCACAGATCTATTGGTATTGATTGCTTTATGATTATTAAGTTTCTTCTTTAAAGAAGCTTCTAGAAACTCATAAGCTAAGTATTGATTTGAAAAAAGTGTATTTCCTCCATCAGATGGAACATCGATAGCATAAAGTATTGTTGCATCAGGAGGTTCTTCTTCAAAAGTCACATCTGAATGCCAGTGTGCATTTGTATGATATTGCTCACCGTAATTTTCAATTTTTATTATCTCAGGATATTCGTCTAATCCTTGGAAAACTGGATGTTTTTGGGGAGGACCCCAAATGCTAGCTGCTAAAAAAAGATTTTTAGGTTTTAAATTCTGATCTTTAAATATTAAGACTAAGTTATCTAAAAAAGCTTCTTTAATTAATTTACGGTCTGCTTCTGATAAATCATAAGATAAATCCACATCTGTTATTTCAGCGCCTAAAGGTTTTATCTTTTTAATCTTCATCTCTTTTAGATTTTTATAACAGTGATTCTTCCAAAATCTAATCCCTTTCCTTCTAAGTACTCTGAACCCGTTCTATCCAAAACCGTCATAACAAGCTCTACCATTTTTGAACTACCACCGCAGATTATTGTAAGAGGAATTTCTTCTTGGTTTAGAAAAATAAAATTTTCTACCATTAAGTCAACCTCATGGTGTCTCACTCCATGTAGATCTAGTTTTTCCACTTATCCTATGAGATTTGGTTTCTAATTAATCTTCCGTTTAGAGCTCCCGTAGCTTCTCCATTTTTAAAAGCAATTTGCCCTGACACAATCGTATATTCATACCCGCTTGCTTTTTGTACTAGCCTTCTTCCTCCGGCTGGTAAGTCATGTAAGACTTCAGGTTCATGTAAAGTTAAGTTATCAAAATCTATAACATTAATATCGGCTTTATAACCTTCTTTTAAGACGCCTCTATCACTGATTCCTAGGAGTCTAGAGGTTTCTAGAGTTTGCATGCTTATAAGTTTTTCCAGTGGTATCTTTTTGCCTCTTGTCCTATCCCTGCCCCAATGCTGAATCAGTGTTGTTGGGAAGCTGGCATCACTTATAGCACCACAGTGTGCTCCTGCATCTCCTAAACCTGATATTGAGTAAGGATGATTAAGCATTTTTTCTACAAAATCTAAATTGCCGGGTAAATAATTAAACAGAGGATGGTAGATAAGTGCCTTTCCTTCTTTCTCTAGTAAACAATCGTAAGCTACTTCTTGAGGAGATATATTTTGTTTTTTAGCGATAGCTTTGAATGATGAATCTGGATCTGGTTCGTAGTTTGCAGGATCCCCTAATCTAAACATTTTATTAAAGGATTGAGTAATTTCTTCTACTAAAGGATTTCCAATAGAAACCGGTTGTTCAGAGAGCAGTTTCTTTTTAAATTTTGGGTCTCTCATAGTAGCAACTTTCTCTTCTAATGATTTCTTAGATAGGTCATAGAAAGAGGGATAAAAAGTAAAAGGATTTAAGGTGACTTCAAGTCCCATATTAATGCCAGTTGCTCTTGGTGGTACTTGTCCATACATGTTGATCCCTTTATTTTGTGCTGCTTCAATTCCATCTAAAAGTTGAAGCCACCAATCTGGTCTTTGATCCATTTGCTCTACGGTTATAGATATGGGCCTTCCTGAAGACTGAGACATCTCTTTAAAAATATCAAACTCGGATTCAAAATCATAAAAATCAGAAATACCTTGGAGAACTCCACTATTCAGTTCTCCAATAGAATTTGCTATAGAAACCAGTTCATTCTTATGTGCTGTAATGCTAGGAGTAAGCGCACCACTAGAATCTCTATGTTTTTCTGTTCTGGAAGTGCTAAACCCAAAGGCTCCAGCTTGGATAGCTTCTTTGACTAGTTGACTCATTCGATCTATTTCTTCCTGAGTTGCCTCTTCCCTATTAATTCCTCTCTGACCCATAACATAGGCACGAACTGCCCCATGTGGAATCTGGGTACCTACGTCTATGGCCAGAGGTTTATTTTCCAAAATGTCTAAATATTCTGGAAAACTCTCCCACTGCCAATTTATGCCTTCATGCAAAGCGGTGCCTGGAATATCTTCAACACCCTCCATAAGACTTATTAACCAATCTCTTTCTTCCGGTTTGCATGGAGAAAAACCAACCCCGCAATTACCCATAACCACTGTTGTAACGCCATGATAAGTTGATGGTCTTAAATAAGGATCCCAGGTTACTTGACCGTCATAGTGAGTGTGAATATCTACGAATCCTGGAGCAACTATTTTCCCTTCAGCATTAATGGTCTGTTTAGAAACTTCTTCTAGCTCCCCTATAGCTTCAATTTTTCTACCTTTTATCGCAATATCAGCTACAAAAGGTTTGTCGCCTGTTCCATCGTAAACAGTTCCATTCTTGATAATTAGATCATACATATATTGATATTCTACTTTAAATGAGTTCCGACGAGAATTTTAACTAAAGTAGGCTAATTTCTAGTTATTACCTATAATGCCAACCCCTTTTATATAAGAAAAAATGGAGTTATTAGATATGTTTAAGAAATCTACTATTTATTTCTTGACCCTATTGTTATTCATATCCTTTTCAGAACTATCTGTCTCAGAAGAGGTAGAAGAAGAAATTGATATTGAAGCTGTAGAAGAAACTGCAGAAGCAGAAGCAGAAGCAGAAGAAGAAGCAGAAGAAGAAAAAGACTTCATT
>CAXFFS010000105.1:0-4155 GCA_964002385.1 uncultured Gammaproteobacteria bacterium
ACCCGCCACGATCAGCAACCCCACGATGAACATGGAGTTCACTTCAAGGTTTATCACCCTACCCAAAATGGAGAATAAACCCAGAATCACGAGCAGGTCATGCACCAGTGCCAATATGGCGGAGACGCCATACCGGTGCGCCTTTGGCACTCGTCTGAACGCATACCAAACAAAGAACAAGATGAAGACTGAGGCCGCAGCCAAAGCATAGAACGCTGTCCTGACCGTTTCTTGGGCCACAATAGGGGAGACCGTGTCGAACTCCACCCGCTCCCGTTCCATACCCAAGAACTTCTCTAGATCCCGCTCAATGAGCTCCCTTTCGGAAATACCATCACCGACCGCTTCTTTCAGAACTTCAGTCCTGACGAAGAAGTTGGTACCACCAATGCGCTGAATCAAAGCTTCGGTATGGCCAAGTTCATCCATGCGCTCCCGGATGTGCTCCTCCTCCACTGGTTGGCGGAAGGTTACGTTCATAACGGAACCGCTGCTAAAGTACATGGAGACTCAGCTTGAACAAAGGTCTCTCCGCCATCTGATTCTAATTGAGAAGCCATTGTGGCTAAAAAGGCCCAAGCAACAGGGGTATTAATGATAGAACGGTGGGTGGTGACAACTCCCTTAGGGTAACCAGTGCTTCCCGATGTGTACATAATGCTCGCATCATCTTCTGGATCTATTTCCACCTGGGGAAAGGACTCTTTTGGTTTTACTAAGTCTTCAAATGCAACAGTATTAGTAAAGTCATTTGTTTGGCAACGAACTGATATCCTCGGAGTATTTTCTACAAAACCCTCTAATCTTTGTAATCTTTCATCGTCACCTATAAAAACTTTAGCTTCACTGTGCGTAATTCCATAGTCAAGCTCTTCTCCTTGCCACCAAGAATTAAGCGGAACTGCCACACATCCTATAGAGGTCACAGCCATGTAACTGTAGATCCACTCTGGATAATTCCTCATTGAAAAAGCTACGGCATCCCCTTTTTTTAACCCATACTTATCTACCAGAATGTGGGCTAATCCAGCTGCATTATTTAGAACTTCTTGGTACTTATAAGATTCATCTTCATAAGCCAAAAAATCCCATTCACCGTGAATTAGAGCAAATTGAAAATATTCATAGAGATTTTGAGGAACATTTACAAAGACATTGTATTCATTGCCCCGAATGGTTTTTTTTTGTAATTCAAACATGCCCTCTTTGGACATTTCTGACGCCAGTGCTTCCCTTCCTTCTTGCTTGGTAAATTCGTCTACATGCATCTTTACTTCCCTGTAAAATTAGGCTCCCTTTTTTCAATAAAGTGCGCTACACCCTCTTTAAAATCTTCAGTATCAAAACTATCTACCATTGCTTGCATTGAGCTCTTCAGATTTTCTTCAATACTCTCAGCTTGCGCATTGTATATTTGTTCTTTCATCACTCTTACTGATCTCGGTGAAACCAACGTAGCTAACTCTTTAGCGTAATCAAACACGGCTGATTCAAACTCTTCTTCAGGAAAAGTTTTATTAACTATTCCCATAGACTCTGCTTCTTCAGCAGTGAATTTCCTAGATGAAAAAAGAATGTCATTAGCTCGGGCAATGCCCACCAATCTTGGTAAAATCCAACCGACTCCCCATTCAGCTATTAACCCTCTTTTAGAAAAAGCACTAGAAAAAACTGCTCCTTCTTTTGCAAACCTAATATCACAATAAAGCGCCATAATGAAACCCACACCTGCAGCCGGTCCATTAATTGCGGCAATGACTGGTTTGGGTAAAGTTGGAAAATAGCTAAATCCACCGTCAAAGCCTTTCACATTATTGGCAGCATAATTTCTTTGCTCTGCTTCAACTTGTTCGCCTTGAGACTTTCCTTCACTAGTTGCTGCTAATCCATCCATATCTGCACCGGCACAAAATCCTCTTCCTGCTCCAGTAACGATAATTACTTTTACTTCATCGTCTTTACATGCATCGTCAAGTTTCTCTCTAAGTCCTGCTCTGATTTCGTCATTAACCGCATTAAGACGATCAGGTCGATTAAGAGTAACGGTAGCTACTCCTTCTTTTTTTTCAAATAATACTGCTTCGTTCATTTTTTCCTCCTAGGATGTTGACCCACCATCAATTACTAAAGTGTGTCCGTTAACAAAACTTCCAGCGCTAGAGGCTAGAAAAACAGCTGCACCGCCTATTTCATCAGGCTCCCCTATCCTTCTTAAGGGGCAAGTTGCAGTTGATTGTTTCAAAATATCAGGATTTTCCCAAAGTGCTTTTGCGAAATCTGTTCTGAATAAACCAGGCGCTATAGCATTTGTTCTTACGTTATGTGGACCGAATTCAATCGCCAGGTTTTTAACTAGCATTATGTCGGCAGCTTTTGATATATCGTAAGCTCCAAGTACCGAACTGCCTCTTAATCCACCGACCGAAGATACTATAATAATATTTCCATCTTTCCTCTCTATCATTTCTGGAAGTACCATATTACAAAGCAAATGATTACTTTTGATATTGTTATTCATGACCTTGTCAAAAGCCTCTTCTGGTATATCCAAAAGAGAGCCAAAGAAAGGATTAGTTGCAGCGTTACAGACTAAAATATCAACCTTGCCAAATTGATTCCTAGTTTCATCCACAAGCATTTGCATAGCTGCCTTGTCAGAAATATTACAAGGAATAACTATGGCTTCTCCATCTTTACCTTCACAGGCAGCGTTTATTTCTTTGGCTGTTTCTTCACAAACATCTACCTTTCGACTTGAAACTACTACCTTAGCTCCTTGTAAAGCCATCTGCATGGCAATGGATTTACCTATCCCTTTGGAAGAACCGGTAATGATGGCACTTTTTCCCGTTAAATCGAACATCTTTCCTCCTGTATGTTGAAAAAACAGTTTACCCTAGTTAAATAAAGTAAAGAATACCTTTTGGAGTTGCTTTCTTATTAGATGAGAACGGTCGAATCTGGCTCATTGATAACTTTATTTTCTATGTGGCCTAATTCAGAAATAGAAATTTTAATGGTATCCCCATTTTTAAGAAATTTTCCTTCAATCACTCCGACACCTCCCGGAGTACCGGTTAATATTAAATCTCCTGGCTCGAGGGTAAAGGCAGTTGATAGATGCTCGACTAAGTCAAAGCAATTAAAGATTAAATGCTTGGTATTGGAAGATTGTCTTTCTTCACCATTAACTTCAGTAATTAGATCTAAATTGTGAGGGTCACTGATTTCATCAGGAGTAACTATAGCCGGCCCAAAAGGACAATGTGTATCAAATGATTTACCGATGGTAAAAGTAGGTACTCTTAATTGCCAATCCCTGACGCTCAAGTCATTAGCTATGGTATAGCCCGCTATCACCTTGTGTGCTTTTTCCTTGGGTACATGCCTACACTTCTTGCCTATAACAAAAGTAAGCTCTCCTTCAAAATCTAACATTTCTGAAACTTTTGGATCATGGATATCTTGATAAGGTCCTGATGCTGACAATGACTGTTTATTGAATATCATTGGTACAACAGGAGCCTCCATCTCTCTTCCCGCTGCCCTTACTTCTTCTAAGTGGTCGGCATAATTTAAGCCGATAGCAATTATTTTAGGTGGACGAGAAATTGGTGCTAACAACTCAACATCTGATAAAGAAATCTTACTTTTAGGGTTTTTACACAAAGCTACAGCTTTATTTGCAGCGCGCTCTCCAGCCTCTAAAAAAGAGAGCATATCCGTTGGTAGAGAAGGATCATCCCCAAATGGAACAATTTCATCTAGTTCCAATGAACCTATGCCCTCATTATCATCTGATTTGTATGTAATTAATTTCATGCCAGCAATTATACTGGAGATTAAAATCTAGTCAGATTATTATGTTGAGTGAAATATCACCAATTTGTCATTGATACAGTTTTATGAAACTTGAATGGTCACACACAGTATTAAACATAAAAGACTCTGTAAAAATACTGGAGTTTTATACAAAAACACTTGGTTTTAACCTAAGTGATAGAGGTCCTTTAGCAGAAAATGGCCCTGAAATAATTTTTGTTAGTCAAGATTCCGACGAACATCACCAACTAGCTTTTATTGTTGAAAGAGAAGATATCGATAAACCTACTTCATTGAATCACCTTTCCTTTAGAGTGAAAACCTTTGATGAAG
>CAXFFS010000106.1:0-4111 GCA_964002385.1 uncultured Gammaproteobacteria bacterium
AAGATGATTCCAGTTTTTACAACTGCAGGCCATAGAGTGATAGTTCCTGATATGGTTGGATTCGGAAAATCAGATAAGTTTATTTCCAAATATGACTACAGCTATCAACATCACATTGATGTGATGAAAGAACTGGTTGAAAGATTAGATCTAAAGGAAGCAACTTTTTTTGGACAGGATTGGGGAGGATTAGTAGGTTTAAGAGTTGTTGCTGAAATGCCCGATCGATTTGCAAGAGTTGTTGTGTCAAATACTGGGATGGTAGCTAGAGGTGGTTTTGGGGCTTTTCTTTTTGAGAATTTTATGAAGTTAAGGGTTTGGTGGGAAGGTCCCGTCACTTTAGAAGAACTCCAGGTTGTGCTAGAAGGAAATGGAGGTCCTAGTACCTTTTTAAAATGGATTGCTCATTCTTACTATTCAGAAGACATGGATATTGCTGCAATCATTTCTAATTTGGGAGGGTTAGATCTTTCCGAAGAAGAAATCAGAGCCTATGAAGCTCCTTATCCATCTGGAAAATATAAAGCTGGAGCTCATGTTTTTCCCTATCTTATTCCAACTCAACTCAGAGAAAATGAGGAATATTGGGTTAATGTTTACGAAAAATGGGATAAACCTTTTTTAGTTGCCTTTGGTGGTGATGAAAGGATAACCATCGTTATGAAAGATGACTTTATGAATCGCATACCAAATCCAACAGAAATTACTTTGGAAGGCGTAGGACATTTTTGTCAGGAGGAAGCAGGTCCGGAACTAGCTGCGATAATGAATAATTTTATTGCTGGTAGGCCAATAAACTAAAAATTTTTTAGTGATGAAAAATCTATTAGATAAAATTCCTTGGCAGATTAAAGGCATATCACTTTTTCTATTTGTTGTTTGGTTGATGTGGACAGCTTGGGATTTGAGTAGGGTATGAAAAAAACCTCCTTAACCCTATCCATCCTGCTGCTGTTTGCTGGTGGTGTTTGGGGTAAACTTATTTTGAATCATGAGTGAAACAATCGATCATTTAATTACTGTATATAAAGCAAAATCTATTATTACTATGAATCCCTCTTTACCGAGGGCGGAGGTGGTAGCAGTAAGAAATGGTTATATCCTTGAAACAGGGACATTAGAATCTTTACAACCTTGGCTTAGTAGGCATGAATATGTAATTGATAATCGGTTTGAAGATTTTATAATCAGTCCAGGCTTGATAGATCCGCATCTACATCCATCTATGGCAGCTGTCATTCTTCCTATGCACTTTATTACTGCGATGGAGTGGAAAATGCCTTGGGGAGTAATACCTGCTACTACTTCCAAGTCTGAATTCGATGATCGTTTAAAAGAATCTATGGTAAATCCTACCCATGGAGAATTATTTATTACTTGGGGCCATCATGATCTCTGGCATGGCCCTATATCAAGATCTCGCTTGAACGCTATTAACTCAGACCTGCCCATAATAGTTTGGAATAGATCTTTTCATGAACTTTGTATGAATGATGGCGCGCTAGAATATTTAGATATTAAAGAATCTGATGTAAAAACATCAAGCCAAATTGATTTTGTTAAGGGGAGGTTTTATGAGATGGGTCTGGCTTATGCAATACAAAAGTTAAATCCTTATATATTAGCACCTGAAGTATTTCAAGAAGGGCTTACAAAACTTAAGCAAGTAGTTCATTTTGGCGGTCAAACTACTATTGCCGATATGGCAGTGGGTCTTTTTGATTTTGAAACGGAAGTCCAATCTCAAATGACCCTTTATGACAACGAAGAGACACCTTTTAGAGTAGAGCTTGTAGCTCAATCAGCCGCATTGTCTGGAGCTAAGACAACAACTGAGGCTGAAGCGATAATTGCTAAATTACCAGAAAGGAATTCGCATAGATTAAAGTTCCGAAAAAGAGTAAAACTTTTTACTGACGGTGCTTTTTTCTCTCAAGTGGCACAATTGCTTGACCCAGGTTATATAGATGGGCATAAGGGAGAATGGTTAAGTACACCAGAACAATTTGAGGAGGCCACAAGGGTTTATTGGAACAAAGGCTATACAATTCATGTCCATGTCACTGGCGATTTAGGTCTAGAATTAGCAGTTGATGTATTAGAAAAGATGCAATTTGAAAGACCGCGTTTTAATCACGGGTTTACTGTAGAACATTTTGGATTTTCCACCCCTGAACAAGTTCACAAGTTGGCAAAACTTGGAGCAAATATTTCTGCTAATGCTTACTATCTTCATGAATTATCTAATATTTATGCCAATGATTCCGTTGGCTTTGAGCGAGCTTCATCTATGGCAAGAATTGGGACAAGCTTTAGGGAAGGCATAACAACCACATTACATTCAGATTTTACTATGGCGCCTGCACAGCCTTTAATGAGTATGTGGGTGGCAGTAAATAGAATTAATGAGAAGGGTAAGGTCATGGGAGAAGAGGAGTGCATAACTCCCCAGCAAGGGCTTGAGGCTATTACGATAAACGCAGCTAGGGTTTTAGGCCTGGACCATGAGATTGGAAGCATTCGAGCAGGAAAAAAAGCAGATTTCACAGTGCTTGCAGAAGATCCGTTGGAAATAAATCCCATAGACATTAAGGATATTAGAATTGAAGCCACTGTATTCGAAGGTAAAGTCTTTGATATAAAATCATCATGATACCCATAACAATTGTCGCTGGATATTTAGGCGCAGGTAAGACCACTTTTATTAATAAAGTTTTAGCTGAAACTAACTCACCTTTAGGCGTACTTGTAAATGATTTTGGAGATCTAGCTATAGATCATGATCTAATCCAAAACGACGATGGGTTAACCTATTCTCTTAATAATGGCTGTGTGTGTTGCAAATTAAATGACGATACTGGAGCAGCTCTGGAGAGCATTAAGAACAAGGATATATCCGGAGTATTGCTGGAAGCAAGCGGGGTTGCCATACCTATCAAAGTTGCTAATTATGGTCTCAGTTGGCCTGGTTTTTCTTTAAATGGCATTTTATCTTTAGTTGATGGTCAGAGTGTTGAAAGTTTATTGGATGATAAATACGTAAAAACTACTGTCAGAGATCAATTAGTTCAAGCTGATAGAATAGTATTAAATAGACATAAAAAAAATATACCAAAAAGGTTGTTGGAATTGAATTCTGACATTTATACAGATCGAGAAATTCAAAATTATCCAGAATTCATACAAGATAGTTTTCTTTCAGAGAAGAGAATTGATGATTTTCAAGAAAATCACTATGCATTTAAGACATCTTCCTTAGTTTCTAAAGAATCCATCAATAAGGATAAACTTAAAGACTTCCTATCGACTAATCCACATATCCATAGAGCAAAAGGGTGGATAAGAGACCAGCAACATCAATCATGGTTAGTGCAAATGAATAAGGGCGGATGTAAATTTATTCCCTGCTCTTATCAAACCCAAAATAGAATGATCTTTATTTCAACTGAATCTATCAACTTTCAATCTCAGCTGATTAACAGATTTACTTAGTGCTATTTTTTAGGGTGGCAGTCCATCCACACCCTAACACTCTTACAAGGTGGAAGTTACAGGTTCAAGTCCTGTCGTGCCCACCATCTGATTTCTGATCTCAAGACGAATAAAGCACCATTCAAATTCATTCTGTTACAGTAGAATAAAACAGAACAGAGAATTAAACAGGGAGATATTATGAAAATAGGTGTTGTTTTTCCACAGACAGAAATAGGCTCAGACCCAGCCACTATTAGCAGGTTCGCGACCACAGCCGAATCACTAGGTTACGATCATATCCTGGCTTATGACCATATCTTAGGTGCCAGTACCCAAAGTCGACCAGACTGGCAAGGGCCATACACATCAGAGAGTATGTTTCATGAGCCATTGGTACTTTTTTCCTATCTCGCTGGTTTAACAAAGACTATTGAACTGGTAACGGGTGTAATCATCCTGCCGCAACGTCAAACCGCAGTGGTGGCAAAACAAGCGGCTTGTGTTGACGTGCTTTCGAATGGCAGATTACGGCTTGGCATCGGCACTGGCTGGAATGAAGTGGAGTACGATTGCCTTGACGAAAATTTTAACGATCGGGGTGTACGTTCAGAGGAACAAATCGACTTATTACGAAAAT
>CAXFFS010000107.1:0-3897 GCA_964002385.1 uncultured Gammaproteobacteria bacterium
TTCAGAAATGTTCTTAACTGGCTACCCCCCTGAAGATTTACTTTTGAGAGATGATTTATACCTTTCTTTAGATACAGCTTTAGAAAAATTAGCCGAGCATAGTCCTGATATAAATGTTGTGATTGGCTATCCAAGGAAGAAAAATAAGAATATCTACAATGCAGCAGGTTTACTTTATGGGGGTGAAATCAAAAATGAATACTTTAAGCAGGAACTACCAAACTATAAAGTATTTGATGAGAAAAGATATTTTTCTCAAGGTAAGACCCCTTGTTTGATAACAGTTAAAGATACAGTTCTAGCCTTAACTATTTGTGAAGATATTTGGTACACAAAAGCTATAAGACAGGCCACAAGAAGAGGTGCGGAGATGATACTTAACTTAAATGCTTCTCCTTTTCATCGATATAAATTAGAAGAAAGAAAATCTTTGTTGATTAAACATGCTGAAAAGTTTTCTGTTCCTATTGTTTATATCAATCAGGTAGGGGGTCAAGACGAACTTGTTTTTGATGGATCTTCTTTAGTAGTTTCTCCTGGAACAGGAATTGATTTTCAGTTACCAAGCTTCAAGACGGCAACAGCTACTCTGGATTTCGGTAAAAAAGATGGAGTCCTTCAGCTTGTTAATAAGAAAAAAGTTGCCGAGCCCTCAGACCTAAAAAATTTATATGATGCTATTGTTCTAGGTACCCAAGACTACATAGAAAAGAATGGCTTTAGTGGCGCTTTGATAGGTTCTTCTGGAGGTATTGATTCAGCTTTAACTGCAGCTATAGCAGTGGATGCCTTAGGGTCAGACAGAGTCAAAACAGTCATGATGCCTTTTAAATACACTTCGAACATGAGTATTCAAGATGCTGAGCAACTTTCAGATAATCTTAAAGTTCAACATGAGGTAATAGAAATTAAAGATATTTATGATTCATTTGAAAAGTCTCTTAAAAAAGAGTTTAAGGGAAAGAAAAAGGATAAGACCGAAGAAAATCTACAATCTAGAAGTAGGGGTGTATTGCTAATGGCTATGTCCAATAAATCTGGTTATCTAGTATTAACTACTGGAAATAAAAGTGAAACAGCAGTTGGATATTCAACTCTTTATGGTGACACTGCAGGGGGCTTTGCTGTCCTTAAAGATGTACCAAAGACATGGGTTTATGAATTGGCTAATTACAGAAATTCCATTTCACAGGTTATACCTCAAAGAATTATAGAAAGACCTCCCTCAGCTGAATTGGCCCCTAACCAGAAAGATTCTGATAGCTTACCTGATTACAAAATACTGGATGAAATTATAGAGTTATATGTTGAGAAGGACCTGAGTGCTATTGCTATAACCAACAAAGGATTCGATGAAGCAACAGTTAAAAGAGTGGTAAATTTAATTGATAAAAGTGAGTATAAAAGGAGACAGGCACCTCCTGGTGTCAGAATTACTGATAGAGGTTTTGGAAAAGATAGAAGGTATCCAATTACCAACAAATATTCTCAATAATCCCATTTTTATTGGTAAATAGGCCTCCTAGTCTATAATGATGATCCAATACAAGCGTGTTGGAAGATGACTGAAAGCAAAGTACCTCATCAAGAGGAGATCGTATTAGCTACGGTGCAAGGTAAAGAAGTAACCTCTTTGCCAGAAGATTTATACGTTCCACCAAATTCCTTAAAGATTTTTTTAGATACCTTCGCCGGTCCTTTAGATCTTTTGCTGTACCTGATAAGGAAGCAAAACCTTGATGTTTTAGACATTGATGTAGCAAAAATAACTGAACAGTACATCTCTTATATTGACTTGATGGAAGCTCTTCAGATTGATTTAGCAGGTGATTATCTTGTTATGGCTGCTTATCTAGCAGAGTTAAAATCTAGAATGTTATTACCTAGACCTAAAGAAAATGAAGAAGAAGAAGATCCAAGAGCTGAACTGATGAGAAGACTACAGGAATATCAAAGATTCAAAGAAGCTGCTGCAAAGATTGACCTTTTACCAAGACTAAATAGAGATTTCTACTTAGCGGGTGCAAAGCTACCAGAATTTGAAACCATAACTCCTATAGCTGAATTACCAATGGAAGAGCTAACTTTTGCTTTAGCAGAAGTTATGAGACGTGTTGATCAATCAAAAGCTCACTTGATCAATTTTGAACAACTTTCAACTAGGGAGAGAATGATAGAGATTCTTGAAAGAATGAGGAATGAGACGTTTATAGAATTTTCTAGCTTATTCAATAACGAAGAAGGCAGGATGGGAGTTGTGGTTACATTTCTTGCTGTTTTAGAGTTATTAAAAGATTCTTTAATAGAAATTGTCCAGTCTGAAGAATTTGGACCGATACATATTAGGGGCATTGAGGAGGTTCACTAATGGAAAATAAATTGATACAAATTATCGAAGCTGCTCTTTTATCTGCTTCTAGACCTCTATCTATAGAAGAAATCCAGAGGCTTTTCCCTACGGACCAAACTCCCTCTAAAGAAGATATTAAGGAAACACTAAATGAGATTGAAGACTTATGTGCTAAAAGAGGTGTCGAGTTAAAGAGAGTTTCGTCTGGTTATAGGATGCAAGTTAAGCAATCTTTATCGGCTTATATAGCTAAACTTTGGGAAGAAAAGCCTCAAAGATATTCAAAAGCAACCCTTGAAACTTTAGCTCTTATAGCTTACAGACAACCTATAACCCGTGGAGAAATAGAGCAGATAAGAGGTGTCTCTGTGGGAACTCAATTAATTAGAGGAATTTTAGAGAGAGGATGGATCAAAATTGTGGGGCAAAGAGATGTGCCTGGAAGGCCATCACTTTATGCTACCACCAAGGAATTCTTGGATTATTTTGGCCTTCAACACCTTAGAGAGTTACCAGGTCTTCCTGACTTACCTGATATAGATTCTTTAGACATGAAACTTCCCCTTGAAGAAGAGCAAAAAGAAGTAGAATCTCAATCAGATCCACAGGCTCCACATTAATACGTAATCAAGTATCTATGAAAGAAAGGATTCAAAAAATCCTGTCTAGTGAAGGTATTGTTTCTAGAAGGCAAGCTGAAAACCTTATCAGAGAAGGAAGAATAAAGGTAAATGGCCTAGAAGCAATTTTGGGAATGTCTATTTCGCGTCATGATTTAATAGAAATCGATGGAAAAAAGATTGAGATCTCCAAAGGAAATAAAGCTTTAAGGGTTTTAATGTATAACAAAAAGATAGGGGAAATTTCTACTACAAAAGACTCTCAGGACAGGCCTTCAGTTTTCCAATCTCTTCCTAAGATAATTAATGGAAAATGGATATCCGTTGGTCGATTAGACATTAACACTTCAGGGCTAATGTTATTTACAAATGATGGTAAGTTTGCAAATAAATTAATGCATCCTTCTTCTAATATTGAAAGGGAATATGTTGCTAGAATTCGTGGCAAAGTTGAGGCGGATCATATTAGGAAACTTTTGGAGGGGGTTACTCTAGAAGATGGAAAAGCTAGTTTCTCTGACATACAACCTGGCAGAAAAGGAAAAACTAACCAATGGTTTGCAATGGTTATTATGGAAGGTAGGACAAGAGAAGTAAGGAGGATGTGGGAAAGCCTAGGCTTTGCTGTTTCCAGATTAAAAAGAGTAAGAATTGGTGGATTATTTCTTCCAGCAAATATCAAACAAGGGAATTATAAGGAGTTGAGTGAGAAAGAAATTAAATCTATTGAGCCTCAATTGATTTCCCAGTAATGCCTAAGCTATCTATTCCCATAAGAAATAAATAAGCATTCATTATATCTTTTGGATTTTTGAGGGTTTTGGGGTCTTCAGCTGGATAAGCCTGAGCCCTCATTTTAGTTCTAACAGCTCCTGGGTTAATCGCATTCACCCTAATACCTGATGTTTTTTCTAGTTCTTCACTAAG
>CAXFFS010000108.1:0-3878 GCA_964002385.1 uncultured Gammaproteobacteria bacterium
ATTTGCATTTTAGGAATAGGGAAAGACTTTCTTTTCAATTGTTCATCTACTTGATTAAGGTGATTTAAATAAAGATGTGCATCTCCCAAAGTATGCACAAAGTCGCCAGGCATTAATCCGGTTACCTTAGCAATCATCAGAACCAATAAAGCATAAGAGGCGATGTTAAAAGGGACTCCCAGGAATATGTCTGCACTTCTTTGATATAACTGGCATGACAACCTTCCCTCTGCAACATAAAATTGAAACAAGGCATGGCAAGGCGGTAAAGCCATGTTGTCAATTTGAGAAACATTCCAAGCACTTACTATTAATCTTCTAGAATTTGGATTAGTTTTTATTTGATTAATGACCTCTGAAATCTGATCTATTGAATCTCCATCTTGAGTAGGCCAAGATCTCCATTGTGCTCCATAGACTGGCCCAAGCTCACCCCTTTCATCTGCCCAATCGTCCCAGATGCTGACACCATGTTCCTTTAGATAATCTATGTTTGTAGACCCCTTTAGAAACCATAAGAGTTCATAAATTATAGATTTTAAGTGTACTTTCTTTGTTGTAACCAAGGGGAATCCATCTTCAAGATTAAAGCGCATCTGATAACCAAATACACTTAGAGTTCCCGTCCCAGTTCTGTCGCCTTTCTCGGTTCCAGACTCTCGAACATACCTCATTAGATCAAGATATTGTTTCATCCTTTTTTACCATATTTCTGTAAGAATAAAATAATAACACGAGCCCAATCGCAATCATTGGAATAGAAAGTACCTGCCCTCTAGAGAGTAATCCAAACAGATCTAACCCTATGTGGGCATCTGGTTCTCTAAATGCCTCGGTAAAACACCTAACTACACCGTATCCAATTAAAAACATAGAAGATACGGCCATATTTGGTCTTGGCTTTTTGGAATACCACAACATAAATAATAATAGAACTATGCCTTCACCCACTGCTTGATATAACTGAGAAGCATGTCTAACAAGACCCAACGGATCAGAAGGAAAGATAACACCCCAGGGTACTTCCGTTGGTCTGCCTAATAATTCAGAGTTTAAGAAATTACCTATTCTCACAGAGCCAAGGCCTATGGGCACATAAGGGGCTATAAAATCCATAACCTCAAAAAATTTAAACCCCCACTGCTTGCTTAACAGGAAACAAGAGAATAAGACTCCTAACAAGCCACCATGGAAAGACATTCCTCCTTGCCAAAAATAAAATATTGATAAAGGGTCTTGTAATAACTGTCCAGAATTATAAAAAATCATGTAACCAAAACGGCCGCCTATTACTGCTCCAAGAAGACCATAGAACATTAAATTCTCTAACTGATCTTTAGAGAATTTAGATAAATTTCTGGAAGCTAAAAAATAAATGAGCCCAAAAGCAACTATCCAAGTTATGCCATACCATCTTATGGCCAGCGGACCAATCTGAAAAGCAATAGGATCAATTTCTGGAAGAATCATTACGGTTGTCTTATTTCCTCTACCATCATAGAAACTTCTTTAGGTGGTGGGGAAGTTAAAGAAGAAACAATTAGTGAAACGGAAACATTTAATAGCATGCCTACGAAACCAATTCCTTCTGGGGAAATAGACAAGAACCAATTATCAGCTGTGTTTAACTCGGGGAACATAAATTTAAAATAAATAATATAACCTGCAGTAAAAATCAGACCTACCAACATGCCCGAGATAGCGCCTTCTTTATTAAGGCGTTTAGAGAAAATCCCTAATAATAAAACTGGAAATAAAGTAGAGGCAGCTAAACCAAAAGCAAAAGCAACAACTTGAGCTACAAAAGCCGGGGGGTAGACACCAAATAATCCAGCAATTCCGATGGCAAAAGCTGTAGCTAATCGGCTATATAACAGTTCTTGTTTATCATTAATTCTAGGCATAAACGTTTTTTTAAGTAAATCGTGGGAAATTGCTGAAGAGATAGTAATAAGTAAGCCAGCAGCTGTTGATAAAGCTGCAGCAACTCCACCGGCGGCCACTAGAGCTATTACCCAAAAAGGGAGCTTAGCTATTTCTGGATTTGCCAATACAATAATATCTCTATCAATATAGACTTCGTTTTCATTAGTTAAGTCAGGTTTATTTAAAACAACCCTTTCTCCTGAATTTCCTTTTTCTTTAGCGTAAACAGGTTTAACTCCTTCCAAAGCGTCGCCTGAAGAATATCTAATCAGTCCATCCGAGTTTTTATCTTTCCAAGCAATAAGACCAATAGTTTCCCAATTTTGGAACCACTGGGGCGAGTCAGAGTATTCCTTGTCTTGAATAGAATCTATCAAGTTCATTCTGGCAAAGGCAGATACAGCTGGAGCAGTTGTGTAAAGCAGGGCGATAAAGATTAAGGCATAACCAGCAGACTTTCTAGCCGCACTAAAACTAGGAACTGTAAAAAACCTTACTATGACATGGGGAAGCCCTGCTGTTCCCAACATTAAAGCTGCGGTTATGCAGAAAACATCTATTTTACTTTTTACGTTTTCTGTATAGGCAGTAAAGCCAAGATCAGTAGTTACTTTATCAAGTTTATCTAGTAGAAATTCTGGACTATCCACAAGAGTACTTCCAAAACCCAACTGCGGCACCGGGTTATTAGTCATTATTATTGAGATGTAAATGGCGGGTACAAGGTAGGCAAATATTAATACGGTGTATTGTGCAACCTGGGTATAGGTTATTCCTTTCATGCCTCCCCAGACAGCGTATATAAAAACGATTCCCATTCCGATAAGTACTCCTAAATTGATATCTACTTCAAGGAATCTAGAAAAAACTATACCAACACCTCTCATTTGACCTGCGATATAGGTAAAAGAAATAAATATCAGACACAGGACGGCAACTACTCTAGCTGTATTTGAGTAATATCTTTCACCTATAAAATCCGGCACTGTGAATTGTCCAAACTTTCTAAGGTAAGGGGCCAGTAGTAAGGCCAATAATACATAACCTCCAGTCCAACCCATTAAATAAACGGACCCATCTTTTCCTAGAAAAGCTATTAATCCTGCCATGGATAAGAATGAAGCTGCCGACATCCAGTCAGCGGCAGTCGCCATACCATTTACTATAGGATTAACTCCCTTACCGGCCACATAAAAGTCCGAAGTTGATTGAGCTCTAGATTTAAAGGCAATTAAGATGTAAACAGCAAAGCTGATACCCACCATTAAAAAAGTCCACTCTTGTACTGACATTAAGAGTCCTTCTCTTCTCTGTCTTTAGAAAACTTCTTATCAAGCCTATTCATTAAATACACATAAGTGAAGATAAGAATTATGAAGACATAAATACTTCCTTGTTGTGCGAACCAAAACCCTAATTTGAAGCCCCCAATCCTAAATTGATCGAGCCAATCAGAAAGTAGAATTCCGAAACCAAAAGAGACAAGGAACCAGACGGTTAAAAGGCAGGTTAATATCTTAAGATTAGCTTTCCAGTAGTAATCCATCTATTGAATTTTATCTTAGAAGTAGGTTTAGTCCCATAATCATTAGAAGAATTGCAAAGGCTAATCTGAGCTTCTTTTGCTTTATTCTGTGTGCTGCTCTAACTCCCACTATGGCGCTCCAAGCACTCGCCAAACCAACCACGATAGCTCCGGGCAGGTATACATAGCCCACTGAATACTCAGGAAGGTTTGATATATTAGAACCAACAATCATATATGAGATTGAACCAGAAACAGCTATGGGAATTCCACAGGCAGCAGAAGATCCAATGGCTTGAGTCATTTGTAATCCTCTGTGATAAAAATAAGGAACCGAAAATACACCACCACCGATTCCAAAAATCCCTGAAAACCAGCCAATACCACTGCCTACTACTACTGGCCCCATGATGCTTGTCCTTGGGTT
>CAXFFS010000109.1:0-3857 GCA_964002385.1 uncultured Gammaproteobacteria bacterium
GTTACAGTCCTTGGGTGTTTTAGAACTGGATGAAGAAGACTTGGCTCTTTGTAGTTTTGTCTGTCCTTCAAAGTATGATTTTGGTTACTTATTAAGAGAAAGATTAACCACCATTGAGGTTGAGGGGTAAACGGTGGATAGACTAAGAAAGGTCTTTGACAACTTAAAACCTAGGTTTTCTAGTGGTGGAAAATATGAAAAGTGGTGGGTAATTTTTGATGTTATAGAAAATTTCTTTTATTCATCTAGTAGAAGAACCTTTGGGTTATTGCATATTAGAGACTCATCTGATGTTCAAAGAATAATGGTCACGGTCATGGCAGCAACTATACCAGCTGTTATATATGGGATGTATAACATAGGTTTTCAAGCTCTTTCTGGAGCTGCAGAAGGGGGCGGAAAATTTACTGAAGACTGGCATTTCATATTTATCAATTTAGTTTGTAACTATGATCCTACTAGTTTCATAGATTGTCTTTGGTTTGGAGCATGTTATTTCCTTCCTATTTATGCAGTTACTTTTATTGTTGCAATAGCCTGGGAGATGTTATTTGCTACTATTAGGAACCATGAGATAAGCGAAGGAGCCTTTGTTACAACCATCTTATTTGCTCTTTGTTGCCCTCCTGATGTACCACTTTGGCAGGTTGCTGTTGGAATTAGTTTTGGTATCGTAATAGGAAAAGAAATATTTGGAGGAACAGGTAAAAACTTTTTAAACCCAGCTCTTACTGGCAGGGTTTTTCTTTATTTTGCTTATCCTACTTATTGGTCAGGCGACTCTGTATGGACTGCCTTAGATGGTTATAGCTCGCCAACAATTTTAGGAATAGGTGCACAAGAAGGACTAAATGGTATTCAGGTTAATTACTCCTGGTTTGAAGCTTTTGTTGGAAGTATTCCTGGATCTGCAGGAGAAACCTCAACCTTATTTATTTTATTAGGGCTTCTATTGCTTTTGTGGACTAGAGTCGCTTCTTGGAGGATTGTTATTGGGGTGTTGATAGGTACCTTGACTACTTCCATACTATTTAATTCTATAGGGTCAGATACTAATCCTATGTTTAGTGTTACTTTTATCTGGCATATAGTGATTGGTGGATATGCGTTCGGCCTGGTTTTTATGGCTGTGGAACCAGTAACCGGATCGCATACTAATCCTGGAAGATGGATTTATGGAATTTTAATAGGAATTATGGTCGTGCTTATAAGAGTCATAAATCCTGCATTTCCTGAAGGCATGATGTTAGCGATCCTATTTGCTAATCTTTTTTCACCCCTAATAGATCATTATGTGAAGGAATCTAATATTAAGAAAAGATTAAAAATTCAGGCTAATTATGAATAAAAACGATACATTGGTTAAAACTTTATTTGTTGGCATTTCTCTTTGCTTAGTTTGTTCAGTTATTATTTCTTCAGCGGCTGTAGGATTAAGAGACCAACAAAAATATCTTAAACAAAAAGATCAGCAATCTAAGATCCTTTCTTCAGCTGGTCTCTTAACAAACCAGAAAAGTATTGAAGAGCTTTTTTCAGCTATTGAAGAACGAGTTATAAATCTTGATACAGGCGAATATGAAGATTCTCTGGATCCAAAAAGTTTTGATGGAAAGAAATTTGAAGCTGAGGATTATTCTAGAGATCCTCTAACCTCTATTAAATTAACGACTGACGTGGATATAAGCTCTTTAAAAAGAAGAGAGAATTTTAAAAAGATTTATATTTATAAAGAAGAAAATGAAATAAAAGCCATTATTCTTCCTGTTCGTGGACTTGGTCTTTGGGGCACTTTGTATGGTTATTTGGCTATTGAATCTGACTTAAATACAATAATTGGATTAGAATATTTTTCTCATAAAGAAACACCAGGACTAGGTGCAGAAGTAGATAATCCTCGTTGGAAATCACAATGGAAAGGGAAAAATATATATTCTTCTGCAGGGGAAATAAAAATCGAAGTCATTAAAGGGTTAGTAGAACCTGAGTCCCCAGAAAAGAAATACCAAGTAGATGGATTGTCTGGAGCTACCATCACCAGCAGAGGAGTTTCCAATATGCTTTCTTTTTGGTTAGGGGAATTAGGCTACGCTAAATTTTTGAATAGACTAAAAGAAGAAATAGAAAGAAAGGAGAGTTTAAATGTCTAAAAGTAGAGAGATTCTTCTAAATCCAATTTTTAATGATAATCCTATAGCCTTACAGATTTTAGGGATTTGTTCAGCTTTGGCTGTAACCACAAATTTATACCCAACTTTATTAATGTGTATTGCATTAACTGCAGTGATTTGTCTATCGAATCTAATTGTTTCGGTTATAAGAAACCAAATACCAACAAATGTTCGAATGATAGTGCAAATAACGATAATAGCCTCTCTAGTTGTTCTTGTTGATGAATTACTAAAAGCTTATGACTATGAGACTAGTAAGACCATAGGAGTATTTGTAGCTTTGATCGTAACCAATTGTATTGTCATGGGAAGAGCTGAAGCTTTTGCTATGCAAAACGGCCCCTGGTTAAGTTTTCTTGACGGTCTTGGAAATGGTCTCGGGTATAGTCTTATTTTGATCGTAGTAGCAACAATCAGAGAATTTTTAGGCTCAGGCTCTTTATTTGGTTATGAGATTCTTGTTTTAACCCAAAATGGGGGTTGGTATCTAGGGAACAACTATATGGTTCTATCCTCCAGTTCCTTTTTAATTATTGGTTTATTTATATGGTTGTTAAGAAGTTGGAAAACAGAACAAATTGAAGAACCAGAATATAAAGTAGCTAGGAATAATCTTGAAACTAAGGAAGCAGGAACAAGAGTTTAATTATGTTTGAATACTATCTAAATCTTTTTATTACGGCTGTATTTATAGAAAACATTGCCTTAGCTTATTTTCTTGGTATGTGCACATTTCTGGCCATATCTAAAAGCATTAAAGCAGCAGGTGGACTGGGAATGGCAGTGATTGTTGTTTTAACTATTACCGTGCCTATTAATAACTTTATTTATTTAAATTTTCTAAAACCTGGAGCTTTATCTTGGATGGGTATACCCAATTCTGACTTGGAGTTTGTAGGGCTAATAACCTATATAGGAATTATTGCTGCTGTAGTTCAAATATTGGAAATGTTCTTAGACAAATATGTACCCATTTTATACAACGCTTTAGGGTCTTTTTTACCTCTAATAACAGTTAATTGTGCCATTTTAGGAGCTTCATTATTTATGGTGGAGAGAAGTTACACCTTCACTGAAAGTATAGTTTATGGTTTCGGTGCTGGAGCTGGATGGGCATTAGCTATATTGGCATTAGCTGGAGTGAGAGAGAGGCTTAAATACGCAGACGTTCCTGAAGGGTTACAAGGTTTGGGAATAACCTTTATAACAGTAGGCTTAATGTGTTTTGCATTTATGTCGTTTGGTGGAATTATTTTGTAATTATGACTGGGTTAATTCAAAGCGATATATTTCTAGGAGTAATAGCTTTTACTCTAGCTGTAAATTTGATGGTTATAGTAATACTTGTCTCAAGAAAATTTTTTGTTGCTTCTGGAGATATAGAAATTCAATTAAATGAAGATCCAGATAGGACATTAACTGTTCCAGCTGGAGATAAGTTACTTCAAACTTTAGCTAGCCAAAATATGTTCCTATCATCTGCCTGTGGTGGGAAGGGAACATGTGCACAATGCAAATGTATGATTTTAGAAGGAGGGGGATCAATCCTAGCTAATGAAGAAGATTACTTTACAAACAGAGAAAAAAAAGAAGGCTGGAGGTTATCGTGCCAAGTCCCCGTAAAAGACAACATGAAGATACGAGTGCCTGATGAGGTTTTTGGGGCTAGGAAATGGCAATGTGAGG
>CAXFFS010000110.1:0-3761 GCA_964002385.1 uncultured Gammaproteobacteria bacterium
ATAAATATGAGAGATGCAGATATAAGAGCTTTTGCCGCTGATATGGCAAAAATATCTAATAAAACCATAGTTTTAGATCCAAGAGTTAAAGGGAATGTTACAGTTGTATCAAATCAAGATTTAGATGCAGGAGAAGCTTATGCAGTCTTTTTGTCTGTACTTAGAGTTCATGGATATGCAGCTATAGAAAATAATGGGGTAGTTAAAGTAATGCCTGAATCCGGAGCTAGGCAAGATGCTACTGTAAACAATAAAAACAATGACAGTCTTGCCACAGAAGTTATACGTCTTTCTCAAGCTAATGCTCGAGTTATCTCACCTCTTTTAAAACCTCTAGTAAACAAGCAAGGCCACATTGCTGCCTATGAGGCTACTAACAGCATAATTATTGCTGACTACGTAGGAAACGTATCTAGAATTAAATCTATTCTCCTTGAGTTAGATAAAAATCCTGGAGATACTTTTGAATTAATCCCCCTAGATAATACTTCTGCTAACGAAGTAGCAAGGATTTTAGGTTCTATGTGGAGAGGGGATAATCAAATGTCAAAAAGTTTTAGTGCTATTGCTGTTGAAAGGAGTAACTCTATATTGTTAAGAGGTCAAATAGGAGTAATTGAACAAATAAAAAGAGTTATATCTAGGCTTGATAGTAATAGTTCACAAAGTAGTAATTTAAAAGTTATTTATCTTAAATATGCAAAGGCAGAGGATTTAACTGGAATTTTAGAAAAAGTAGCTGAGAGTCTTGAAGAGGAAATACCTTCTGAGTCTTCAAAGAAAAATAAAACTAATATAGGATTTCATAATGATACAAATGCTCTGATTATTTCAGCTCAGCCAGATATTTTAAAATCTCTAGAATCAGTAATATCACAGCTAGACATAAGGAGAGCTCAGGTTTTAGTTGAAGCTTTAATTGTTGAAATTTCAGATAAATTAGCTAGAGACCTTGGAGTGCAATTTTTATTTACAGGAGATGGAGAAAGTTCTCCAGTAGCAACACAAAGATTTGGAACTCCTACCCCAGATCTAATTTCTACCATAGGAGCTGAGACGATTGATGATTCAACAACTTCATCAACTATGCAAACCAGAGCAGCCAATTCTTTACTTGCTTTAGATGGTTTAGCAGTTGGAGTAGCACGTTATAAAGCTGACGGACAAAGCTTTGCAACTATCTTAAATTTGATTGCCCAAGATGCTGATTCAAATGTTCTTTCAACTCCTTCAATAATGACTATGGATAACGAAGAGGCTTCAATTGTTGTTGGTCAAGAAATTCCTATAACTACCGGAGAAACATTAAGCGGATCTAACAGTAATCCATTTCGATCAGTAACAAGACAGGAAATAGGAGTGAAATTAACAGTAAAGCCCCAAATTAATGAAGGAAATGCTGTGAAAATGCATATAAACCAGGAGGTTTCAAGTATCTTTGGGCCTTTAGGAGAGATGTCATCTGATTTAATAACGAATAAAAGAAACATAAAAACTACTGTCTTGGTTGAAGACAGAGAAACCATAGTTCTTGGTGGGCTTATAGATGATGATGTTCAGGAATCAGTTAAGAAAGTTCCTGTTTTAGGCGATATACCTCTTTTAGGAAGACTTTTCAAAACCACTTCAATTAGTAGAACAAAAAGGAACTTAATGGTTTTTTTAAGGCCAACTATCGTTAGAGATGCCGAAGACGTTAGAGCAATAAGTAATAGGAAATATAATTATTTTCAAGCTATTGAAAATGATCTGATAAACAGCGGTAAGTTGGTTCCTGATACAACTATACTTAAAGATCTTCTTGAATCAGAAGAATTACAGTAAAAAGACAATGTCTGTTAAAGACTTATCAGCTACAGAAGATCAATCAGTCCAACTTCCTTATAGATTTGCTCGCGAAAAAAAAGTTCTTATTGAAGATAAGGGAAACAAGTTAAAAATAAAAACAATATCTTCAGTTTCTTTAGAAATTATATCTGAACTAAGAAGCTATCTTAATAAACCTTTAGAAATAGTTTGGCTAGATCCAGAACAATTTGAGAGAGAGCTATCCGATGCTTATACTAATTCAAGTACTTCTTCTTCAGACTTAGTTGAAGGAATAGATGATAATTATGATTTATCAGCTTTAGCAGAAAACCTACCTAAGACGTCAGATTTATTAGATTCCGACAACGATGCTCCCGTAATAAAGTTGATCAATGCAATTCTTTCTGAAGCTATAAAATCTAATGCTTCTGATATCCATATTGAACCTTATGAAGATTATGTTTCCGTAAGATTTCGAGTAGATGGAATATTAACTGAAGTCTTAAGGCCAACAGAGAGAATAGCTCCCATGTTAAGCGCTCGTATCAAAGTCATGTCTAATCTAGACATAGCTGAAAAAAGGGTACCGCAAGATGGACGAATGTCTCTTAAATTAGGGGAAAAATGGATAGATATCAGGGTATCTACTTTACCTTCTAGCCATGGTGAAAAAGTTGTGTTAAGAATATTGGATAAGGCTGAAACGCAATTACAACTAGAACAACTTGGTATGGACTCAAGATCCTTAAAGCAATTTGAATCAAGCTTAAAAAGCCCTAATGGCATTATCTTAGTCACAGGACCAACTGGTTCAGGAAAAACCACCACACTCTATGCAGGATTAAATATCTTAAATGATAAAACTAAAAATATCCTTACAGTTGAAGACCCCATTGAATATGCCATAGAGGGAGTCACTCAAACCCAAGTGAATACAAAGGTAGGAATGACTTTTGCTAAAGGTCTGAGAGCAATTCTTAGGCAAGATCCTGACATTATTATGTTAGGAGAGATAAGGGATTTAGAAACAGCTGAAATAGCAATTCAAGCATCTCTAACCGGTCATTTAGTTCTATCAACAGTTCACACTAATGATTCTGTGGCTGCAATTACCCGAATGATTGATATCGGAATTGAATCTTATCTATTGGCTTCTACTTTGAAAGCGGTATTGGCACAAAGATTAGTAAGAAAACTATGCTCTTCTTGTAAAGAACCTCTTTCTTTAGATTCAAACATAGGCACATTGAATAAAGGAACTAATGTGTTTAAGGCAAAGGGTTGCGATAACTGTAACTACACAGGTTATCAAGGGAGAGTAGGAATTTTTGAACTATTTTTAATAACTAATGAAATAAAAGAAGCCATAAACGCCGGAGAAACAGAAAATAGATTATCTGACTTAGCCTTTTCAAATGAAAACAAGTTATCTCATTCTGGATATGATCTAGTGCTTAGGGGAGTAACCTCCTTAGAAGAAATTTTAAGGGTAACCAGTGAGAAATAAAAATGGCTGCTTTTGATTACGAAGCAATAAATCTTGACGGTAAAAAAGAGAAGGGAATAATTGCGTCAGACAGCCTTGAAACAGCAAGAAGAGAGTTAAGAAATAGAAGGTTAGCCCCTGTAAAAGTATCAGAAGTAAGCTCTAAAAATAAACTGTTTCGTATTTTTGAAAGAAAAATAAGTCTAAAAAATTTAGTAATCTTTACTAGACAACTTTCAGCCCTTACAAGTGGTGGTGTTTCTTTAGATAGAGCTCTAAGGGTTATTGGTGAACAAAGCACTAACACTCAAGTCAAAGAGCACTCTCTGACTTTGGCTTCAAGAATAGAGGAAGGTTTTAGTTTTACTGAAGCCTTGAAAGAATTCCCTCAAAGCTTTGATCGCTTATATATTTCTTTGGTTTCAGCTGGAGAAAGAGCTGGAGATATGTCAGGAATACTTGAAAA
>CAXFFS010000111.1:0-3674 GCA_964002385.1 uncultured Gammaproteobacteria bacterium
CATTAGTTACCCCCATATGGTTCATTTATAAAGAAAATTGCATTCTCTTTACCCCAAGAGCCAAATCAGAGTGGTTCAGCTGTTTAAAACAGGATTCTCGAGTTTCTCTTTGTATTGATGAACAAACTCTTCCTTACCGAAAGGTGATTATCGAGGGTAGTGCTGAACTCTTACATGATTTAGGAAATGATGATACTTGGCGCGAGCTGTATCTAAACATAGCTAAGAGATATGGTCCTGAAGAAATGGCTGAGGCCTATGTTGAAAATACCATCGATCAAGAGAGGGCGTTATATTCTGTAAAATTGGACGAATCAAAAGTTAAAACTTGGAGAATGCCTGTAACAGGAGAAGCTCCCGAGGGAATATGGCATGATCGATATTATGCACCTGGAACAAAATTTTCTAAGAGTTAGGAAATTATGGTCAAGTTATTAGATAATAAATTAAAAAGGAGTAAAAGATGAGCGTAATGATAACTTTAGAAATGCCAGTGAAGCCAGATATGTTGGAAGACTATCTGAATATCCTAAAAGGAGCTCTAGTTGAAACAAGGGCCTATAAAGGATGCAGAAGCGTAACTACCCTTGTTGATCAAGAGACCTCTAGTATTGTCCTGGTAGAAGAATGGGATAGCGCTGAAGATCAGCAAGCTTATATAGCTTGGAGGGTTGAAACCGGACTTATTGATGCTATTGCCCCCTTTATGCAGGGCGAGCTAGTAACTAGAACTTATGACCTAAAAACTGAGATTTAATTTATGAGCGAAACTCAAGATAGATTATCTTTAGAACAGAAGCGAGATCTATATCGTGATGGTTTTATAGTCTTAAAAAAAGTCATATCTGATGAATTGGTAGAAGGGGCTCTTAATCGAATAAAAAAAGCCAAAAAAGGTGAAAATCTAGGGGGAGAGAAACAAATGACCGATTTGGTTAATGCTTCGCCAATAACCCCTTTATTGCATGAGGTTATGGGCTATTTTGATCCGCCTGTACATTGTCAGGTCGGCGTAATGAAACAATCCAAACCAGGAGATCATTTTAATAATGTGGGCTATAAGGATAAAGACATGCCTTATTACGGGACTCAAATCCACATGGATGGGAGTCAAACCATAGCTGCACCGCAAGAGGTACAAGAAGGTACAGAAGAAGAAATTTATTACAGATATATTGCATCGGGACCAAAGGGAGATTTAGGCAGAAGCCCAGATGTTATGGGTCATAACATGGTGCCTTTATTTCAAGATCCAGAAATGACCTTAGGGTTAGGCAGTTTTACAGCGTTTGTTTTTGTTAGCCTTAATGATCAAATGCAAGAAGGGATGGGCCAAACTTCCGTTCTCAAAGGGGCTCACCATGAAATGGAAAAATTCTTTCGATGGCAATATGAAGCTAATGGTCGTTTAGGGCCTGAAGGTCCTGGTTGGCCCCGAATTAACTTTGAGTCACCCAATCGATGCGGTTTATTTTATTTACCGGAGGCCGTTCAACAGAAATTTGTTGATGAGACTTCAGAGGCCACTCCGGATGGAAAAAAATGGGCACGTCCGACGCAGGTTCTAATGGAAGCAGGAGATGCCTGTATCACTATGTATCACATTCCTCATTCTGGCTCTCGGAATGAAAACGGATCAGAGTCTAGAAAAAATATAATTTTTAGATTACGGAATAAGAAACGTCAACCCGATAAGCTAGTCAATGGCGTATCAGACCACCCGGATCGTGGACAAGGGGGGGAGTGGCTTGAATACGAAGAGGGAAATAATCCTTGGGAACGTTCCAAATACGCCATGTGTAATATGTGGGATGAATGGGAAGGTATGCAAGAGACTGTTGCTGAGGAAAAAGCCAAAACGTCAGGGTGATATGGCTGTAGAACTAGAGAAACAGGAAAAAGTCACAGTAGTTACTATAAATCGGCCTAATAGAAAAAATGCCGTCAACAGATCTACCGCTGAAGATTTGGCTAAAGCATTCAAGCAGTTTGATGAAGATTCAGATAGCGGCGTTGCCATATTGACTGGAATAGGAGGGGTTTTTTGTGCGGGTGCCGATCTCAAAGCCTTTTCAGAAACCGAAGCGGGCAACAGGGTTGAACTAGAGGGTGATGGACCAATGGGGCCTACCAGATTGTTGCTGTCAAAACCAGTAATCGCTGCGGTTGAAGGTTTTGCAGTTGCTGGGGGCTTGGAGCTTTCTTTATGGTGTGATCTAAGAGTGGCAGCCGAAGATGCAGTATTTGGAGTTTATTGCCGAAGGTGGGGAGTTCCCTTAGTCGATGGTGGCACCATAAGGTTACCTAGAATGATTGGGATGAGTCACGCCATGGATTTAATTTTGACTGGAAGAGGTGTTTCAGGAGAGGAAGCTAAAACGATGGGTTTGGTCAACAGATTATGTCTTCCCGGGAAATCTCTAGAGGTTGCAATGTCATTGGCGCAAGAGTTGCTCAAGTTCCCTCAACTGTGTATGAGAAATGACCGCATGTCCGCCTATGAACAATGGAATATGTCACTTCCTGAAGCCCTATTAAATGAAACAAAATTAGGAAGGGAAGTAATAGAATCAGGAGAAACCAAAGAAGGTGCTGAAAGATTCTCCAGTGGAAAGGGACGACATGGTAGTTTTGAGGACATCTAGTTACAATAAAAGAATAAAGCCATGAAAATCTTAACTTTATTCTTTGAACACATAAGTAACTGGGGCTTGGTCTGGTTTGGATTAATCTTCTGGGGGAGTATATTTAACGCTATATTTCTTTATTTCTTAGAAAATAGTCACGGCTTGGTTTTTACATTAACAGCTTATCTTTTAGGAATTGTTATAGGTCTATTAGGTAAATACAGGGGTTGGTCATGGATCAATTAGCTGGGGATTCGCAAATGGATCTTTCCATAGAAGAAGAAAGGAAAGTGGCCCGAACCTTCATGGGTAGAATTGAGTGGGAAATGATAGTCGTTGGTCTCGGGCAAGTTATAGTCTGGGTGACGACTTGGGGTTTGGTAGTCAATAATTTAATTCCTCTCTGGGCCGGGTTAATTGTTGCAACCGTTTCAACGGCATGTTCTTATCTTCCATCTCATGCTGGACAGCATGGTCATTTATCAGGAAAACATAAACACCTTAAATGGCTCAATACTGTTGTTGGCCAAATATCTCTTATTCCATTAGCTCAGTCTCACCATATTCTCAAAGCTACCCACATGAAGCATCATGCTCATACCAATGACCCTAAAAAAGACCCAGATTACCGCCATACACATGTTGATAACTGGCTTCAATCAGCAATACAAATTCAAAACCAAACTGGCAAGGGGGGACTTGTTGAAGTCGTAGAGAGGCTTAGTAAAGAAGACTCTAAATTTGCAAAAACTCTTGAAACAGGAAGTCTTGTAGGTTTTCTATTTTTCTTTGCACAGATGGCAGTTGCCGTAATTTATCCTCTTGAAACACTCTTATTGTGGTGGATACCCAGAAAACTAGCTACATCTTATCTTGGTATTATTTTTTCTTATGAACCGCATAAAGATTTACCAATTGGAAGATATAAAGACTCACGGTTCTGGTCTAATGCTATGCCTAGGTTCTTGAATCATTCAATGCAGATCCATGCAATGCATCACATGTATCCAAATATTTGCCACTACGATGAACCTAAGGCCATTGAGG
>CAXFFS010000112.1:0-3660 GCA_964002385.1 uncultured Gammaproteobacteria bacterium
CAAAATGTGAAAGAATTTATCTTAATCTAAACCATAAAATTTTAAACTATTCAATAATATAGAAGATATTATTAATTTCTTACTTTCTTTACTATTTTTAATAACCTCATTCGCAATGAGGGGTAAAAATTTAGGTTCATTTCTTTGTGAATTTTTTAATTTAGAAACTCTTGGGATTAAGTAAGGGGCATCTGTTTCAATCATTATTTTATCTAGAGGAATAAGATTAACTAAGTCTTTCAAATGAGTTCCTCTTCTCTCATCGCATATCCAGCCGGTAATGCCGATATAGAAACCCATTTCTATATACTCAATTAACTCTTCTTTAGTGCCTGTAAAACAATGCACTACTGTGGCCGGCAGCTTTTCTTTAACAGGCTTAAGCATTTCAATAAAAGTTTTATGTGCGTCTCTGACATGAAGAAAAAGAGGTTTCTGAAGTTCAATGGATGTTTCTATATGCACTTCAAAACTTTTCTTTTGTTGTTCTTCTGTAGAAAAATTTCTGTAGAAATCTAAGCCTGTTTCTCCAATAGCTTTTACATTGTCTTTTTTTAAAAGGTCTTTTATTTCAGAGAAATAATTGTGGCTAAATTCTTTTGCTTGATGCGGATGAATGCCTGCAGTGCTGATGAGAATATCAGGAAGAGAAAAAGCTAATTGATAAGCGGAAATACTTTCTTCTAAATCACTACCAGTAACACACATTCTAGTTACACCTACATTAACTGCTTCCTCAATAACATTATCAAGATCTTTAACAAAAGATGGATGAGTTAAATTAACTCCAATATCAAAAAACTGTTCTTTAGACATAAGGCTTGTTTTATTATAAGACAGAAGTTATTTAAGGAGAGAGGTGCAATGTCAGGTCCATTAGAAGGTTATAGGGTTGTTGAGTTAACTTCCACAGTCTCAGGTCCATTTGCAGGAATGATGTTATCCGACCAAGGTGCTGACGTAATAAAAGTAGAACCACCTGGAATAGGAGACCTTGCAAGGTTTATGGGTACAACCAGATCCGGTATGGCTGCAATGTTTTCTGTTCTAAACAGGAATAAAAGATCAGTGGTTTTAGACTTTAAAGAGAACAAAGATTTTGAAATCTTAAAGAATTTGTTAACAACAGCTGATGTTCTAATCGAGAATTACAGACCTGGAGTGGTTAAAAAACTGGGCTTAGACTACGAAACTATTAAAAAAATTAATCCAAATATCATATACACATCAATTTCAGGATATGGACAATCAGGTCCTTACATTAATAGAAGAGTTTACGATCCTTTAATTCAAGCAACTGCAGGAGCTGCTGCTTCTCAAAACGCTGATAATCCAGAGTATTACAAAACAATTGTTTTTGACAAAGTAACTGGGCTTACTGCCGCTCAGTCTGTAAGTACGGCTTTGTTGCATAGAGAAAGAACAGGAGAAGGACAGTACTTACCAATATCTATGTTGGATTCAGCTCTATATTACATATGGCCTGATGTTATGTGGTCCAAAACTTGGTTAGGTGAAGGCATTGACTATAAACCTGATTTATTTGAATCTTTTCCTTTATTTAAAGCTAAAGACAAACCCATCTGTGTAATCTTAGTTGCAGATAATGACTTCAAAAATTTCTGCGAAGTCATTGGTTGTAAATTGTATGAAGAGGAGAAGTATGCAACTTTTGAACAAAGGATCTTGAATAAGGAAACTTTACTTCAAGAAATTGAAAAGTATTTAGAAGATAAAGAAGCTGATGCTCTCTGCGATGAATTAGATAAATTAGGTATACCAGTTGCTTCAATCAACCAGCTGGACGAAATTCATGAAGATCCACAAGTTTTAGAACAAAAATCATTAATAGAAGCTGAGCATCCTGTAGGAGGCAAAATGAGAATGCCTAAACCGCCTTTCAATTTTATAAACCAGAATGATTTTCCAAAATCACATGCGCCCGTATTAGGACAACATAATCGAGAAGTACTTTCAGAACTAGGAGTCCATGAAGAAGAGATTATTAGAATGGAAGAAAGAGAAAAAGCTAACAAGGAAATTATCGAAGGTATGTTATTGGCAGATGTTGCCAATGCATCCAGAGATTAAAAAACAGAGTTTTATTGTTTGCAGTAAAAATGTATATTGAGAATCAATCATGATAAATAGAATAAAAAAAGTCGGTTTTTTTCTTCTTTCAATTCTTCTTGTATCTTTTCTAGTAGGAGCTCAGACAACTGTATCTAATTTAATCTGGCTTTCGAGCATTGATATGCCAGTAACTTTTGGTGTTCTCATTGCTAGTATTTATCACGATTTTATACTTATGACATTAACTTCCTCTCCTCCACCTTTGCCTCCTCTCCCACTACTACCAGTTTTAATCTCAATAGGTCTTGTGATCAGCTTCAGTGTTACCTGGATAGTATTACGGTGGATTAAAACTCAAAAAAAATATGCCTACGGGATAGCAGGGGGGGTAGCACTTGCCTTTATATTTTATTTGATGCCCCTGGTATTTTTTGGGATAGATATGTTAGCCGGGGCTAGAACACTAACAGGTAAGATTATTTTAGTTATCTGTGGATACCTAGGAGGCCATTTTTTTGGATCTAGATTAAGTAAGGAGGAGTCATGAAAAAACAATTTTTTAAAATAAGTTTATTAACAATTACCAGTTTTTTATGTTTTAGCCTTTATGCAAACCATCATGAAAAAGCATACAAATTTGAAACTATTGCTGAAGGGCTGAGCTTTCCTTGGGGAATAGCTTTTCTCTCTAATGATGAGATTCTGGTAACTGAGAAAACTGGGCAGTTGAGGATAATAAAAGATGGTAAGTTATTGGAAGATCCAATAACTGGAGTACCCGATAGTTTGTTTAAAGGTCAGGGTGGATTAGAAGGAATAGTCTTACACCCAAATTTTATAAATAATAAATATCTTTACCTCTCCTTTTCAGAAACCGATGCCGATAATAAAAGGATGAACACTTTAAGGGTAGTTAGAGGAAAGTTAGAAGGCCAATCATTAACAAATGTTGAGACTGTATTTAGAGCAAGTCCTTCAAGAAAGACAGCAAATCATTACGGTGCCAAAATGGTCTTTTTAAAAGATGGAACACTTTTAATTACTTCAGGCGATGGATTCAGCTATAGAGAAGAGGCTCAGAAACTTGATAATCACTTTGGAAAAGTCATTAGAGTAAACGACGACGGTTCTATTCCTGCCGATAATCCTTTTGTATCAACTCCAGGAGCCAAACCTGAGATCTGGTCATATGGCCACAGGAATTTACAGGGAATAGTCATTAATTCAGATGGGTCTGTGGTCTATGAACATGAACATGGGCCTAGAGGGGGAGACGAGTTAAATATTGTTCAGAAGGGAAAAAATTATGGTTGGCCAGCTATCACTTATGGCATTGATTATAGTGGAGCGCTTATTTCACCCTTTAAAGAAAAAGAAGGTATGGAACAGCCAATTAAATATTGGGTTCCATCAATAGCACCTTCTGGGATGACTTTTTACGATGGTGATTTATTTCCAGCATGGAAAGGAAACCTTTTCATCTCAGCCCTAGTACCCGGCGACGTTAGAAGAGTTTCTATAGACGGGAATAAAGCTATTGATGAGGAGATCCTTTTTACTACTTTAGGAAGAATAAGAAATGTAGTT
>CAXFFS010000113.1:0-3565 GCA_964002385.1 uncultured Gammaproteobacteria bacterium
AAAAGGTTTTAAACTTCCTAAGAAATAAATAATTTTTGTCTATTCTTCTAAAGGACCTTCAAAAAAGATTTCTGCCTTAGACAATCTGTCTATTAAAGGCAGCCCTAATCCAGAAGCTGGTGTTAAAAGGCCACCGTAATCCTTTCCTCCAGGCAAATTATCTTCACTATGGATAAGGGTGAGAGCACTTTCACAAACAAACTTAGAAGTCACCCTGTAACCTGGGTCTCCTTTCCCATGCATTCTGAAAATACTTACCGATCCATCCTCTGCCTCTACGGTATATAAACAATCAAAAAACCCTTTTCGCATTGTTTCCTCGCTGGGCCCTTCACCAGGTTTAGGTAAGAATCTTCTTACTAACTTTCTAAGAGGAGTGGCAATAATTATCATTGAAAACAGGGTTGCAAAGGACACCAAAAAAGCATTGAAATATTTTTTATAGAAGGCATGTTCTTGATAAGTAAAATCAACTCCATAAGCTTCCTGTCTAGCTTCTAATAAGGCGGCACTTCTTCTTACTACTCTGGTATTCATGGCTGCCATAATGAAAGGACCAGTCCATGCATCTATAAATTTATTTTTCCTTATTCTTACTCTGTCAGAACTTAGACTTCTTTGTTCAGGACTAACAGAATCCTCAGGATTCAATAAAAATGGGTCTTGCATATCTTTACCTAAATTTAGATCCCCCATAGAGAATCCAGTTTCAATAGTTCCTCCGGAAGCTCCACCCTGGCCTGTATGAAAAGACTCAACTCTCTTTATAGGTTTCTGCAAAACCTTAGCTGCAAAGAAAACCCCTAAATCCGATGGGAGAGAATCATAGCCACAAGAAGGTATTATTCTCACACCCTTCTCTACCGCTTCAGAATGATATTTATCCATCATCTCTTTTATCCAAAAGGTTTCACCTGTGATGTCAACGTAATGGGTGGAATTCTTGACACAGGAAGCGACTAGATTTGAACTATATCTGTGGAATGGACCAGCTGTAGAAATCACTACTTTGGCTCTTTTGGTAATTTCATCTAGAGCCTTCTGATCATCTCCGTCCGCTATCAATTTCTCGACCTGAGCAGAAAACCTTATAGCTACTTGAGATAGTTTAGTTCTATCTCTTCCTGCAATCGCCCATTTAATATCCTTGGCATTCTGCGCTAAGTACTTAACACATAGCTTTCCAGTAAATCCAGTTGCTCCATAAACAACAATATCTAAATCTTTTTCCATGGTTTAAAGTATTTTTACAACCCCTCCAAAATTTAAAATTACGTCATCATCTACTTTAATATTTCCTTCTGAAAAAGCTAAGGATTTTCCCTTTTTAGTTACTTTAGCTCTAACTTCTAATAAAGAACCCAAAGGAGCGGGTCTAATAAATTCTGAATGGAAACTAACAGTTGTAACAGGTCTATCTGAATTTCGCATAGCTGAAGTAGCTAAACTAAAGTCAGCCAAAGCCATCAGCAATCCTCCGTGTGCTGAACCGTAACCGTTTAAATTTTCTTCTTTAACAAAGAAACCCAAGACTAACTGGTCGTCATCTTCTTTTTTGTAGAAACCTGGACCCAGGTTATCTATATGAGGTTGCGAAATATTAAATGCTTTATACCCCTTTGGAGGTATTCCTGTTTTACTCATAGAAGTTCATTATAATCTTCAAAGAAGCTAATTGATCATGAATATAAGAATAAAAATTCTATTCCTCTCTTTTTTTATCAGTATTTTAAGCTCATGTGCTGGTAGCGAAGCCACTGAAAATTTTTTGAAAAAAACCATGCTTTGGCAAGGCATTGAAAGGGAATATCTTATTTTTTTACCCGCAAGCTATAGCCCTGAAGTAGAAATCCCACTAGTAGTTGGTCTGCATGGGTATACAGGAACAGCTAGCGGATTTGAGAAAGAAACCACTAAGGGAATGAACTTGCACGCTGAATACCGGAATTACATAGCAGTTTACCCTCAGGGAGTAAACTTCTGGGATAAAATGAATGGAATGCCTTTTTTTGTTAGTTCATGGAATGACTTAGAAAGCAATGCTCCGCCAAGAGAGGGGGAGAGGCCCATTTGTATTAAATCCAGGGGCGAGTATCCCAGACCCAAAGAATGCAAAGAATACAGTCATTGTGCTTGGACAGGATGTTATGACGACATTGGTTTTATTAAGAAAGTTATAGAAGAAGTTACAGAAGAATACGCCGTAGATAAATCCAGAAGATATCTATCAGGCATCAGTAATGGTGGGGCCATGGCTCATAGATTTGCGTGTCTCCATCCTGAGATGTTAGCTGCTGCAGCCTCAATTAGTGGATCTATACCTCGTGATAGAAGTTGTGCTCCTAAAATTCCAATTTCCTATCTTCAAGTATTTGGAGATAAAGATACTGTAACCCCAATAAATGGAAAGGTTTCAAGTGATGGATGGTTCTATGAAAAACCTGAAATTTCTTTTAATAAATGGGCAGAAAGTATGGGTTGTAGAGAAGAAATAGAGGCTTCAAATCTATTAACTGCAGAAAGTAGTAATCTTATTTGTAGTTCTAGAAGGTCATGCTCTAAAGGGAGATCTCTTGAAGTTATCAATTGTCTAGTGCCTGATGGTGGACATGCATGGCCAGGGCAAAAACCTGGTGTAGGATTCTGTAGATCCAAGGAACAGGGTTCAAGCATACCCAATCAAAAAGACTGCTTGGATAATAATGGAAAAGAAATTAATTGGGGTAATGAGGTGATTTGGGAATTCTTTAGTAAACATAGGAGAGAAAATGTCTGAACAAAAAAATATCCTTAAGGGCTACAGGGTACTAGATTTTGGTAGATATATAGCTGGACCCTTTTGCGGTGCTCTACTTTCTGATTTCGGGGCAGAGGTTATTAGAGTTGAGAGGGTGAAAGGAAGTGAAGACAGATTTACCACTCCTGTTTCGGATAAGGAAGACGGCTCAATGTTTCTACAAATGAATAGAAATAAATTAGGGTTTACCTTGAATCCTATGAAGTCAGAAGGGAAAAAGATAATAGCTAAACTTACTAAAACTGCAGATGTAGTTATTGCTAACCTCCCGGAAAAGACCCTTGAAGCCATGGGTTTAGATTTTGAATCCCTGACAAAGATTAATCCAAGAATTATCCTTACTTCTAACACCGCCTTTGGAACTTCTGGCCCTTATGCTGATAAGGTTGGTTTTGATGGAGTAGCTCAAGCTATGTCTGGTTCAATGGATATGACAGGTAGCCCAGATTTACCAACAAAGAACTATGCTCCATATGTAGATTTTTGCAGTGCCTCTCTTGCAGCTTTTGGAACCTGCATGGCTCTAATGGAGAGAGAGAAAACAGGAAAAGGTCAAAGAGTACAGACATCTCTTTTGGCAACTGCACTAACAATGACTAATGGTTTGATTATTGAACAGGAACTATTAAATATAAATCGTGAAGCTACTTTTAATAGAGGTCAGACTGCTGCTCCGTCTGATACATTTGAAACAAAAGATGGTTGGATCTTGATAGCAACAGAAAGGCCATGTTATAGAGCGGTACCCCGATTGGTGGGAAGGATCGA
>CAXFFS010000114.1:0-3550 GCA_964002385.1 uncultured Gammaproteobacteria bacterium
TGGGTAAGGCATTTGCCTTGGGATTGGCAGAAGCAGGAGCGGATGTAGCAATTACTGATATAAACATAGAGTCAGGTCAATTACATAAAGTTAGTAAAGAAATAGAAGCTATGGATCGTAAATCCATAGCATTAAAGGCAGATATTTCTTGTGGAGATGAAGTAAAAAAATTAGTAAAGACTGTCGTTGAAGAGTTTGGAACTATAGACATTTTAATGAACGTAGCAGTTATGTATCACCCTAAATCAGTTGTTGATTTAGATGAAGATTCTTGGGAAAAGTTAACCAATGTAAATCTCAAAGGCTACTGGTTAATGATTCAAGAAGTATCCCCAATAATGATCCAACAAAATAGTGGAAGCATAATTAACTTAACTTCTAGGGGGGGTTTAAAAGCCCATGCTGACAAAGCAATGGGTAACTATGCAATCATAAAATCTGGAATTGCAATGATGACCCGTCAATACTGTCGATATCTTGGTCCTCATAATATAAGAGTCAATGCCATCGCACCTTCCTTAGTCGAATGGGAAGAATTCCCTGGCACAGAAAATAGAAAGAAAAAAAAGAAAAATGTAAAGAAAGAAAAAAAGGAAGTAACTGAAGCTGAAAGATTTGAAGCTTGGTTAACAGGACCAGAAAACATTCCCCTTGGTAGGGTGGCAACTTTTGATGAGATGGCAAATGCAGCAGTATTTTTAGCATCTGATGCTTCAAGCTATATAACAGGCACTATACTCAATGTTGATGGGGGCTATATGGCATGAGTAAAGATTGGATCCTTAACCATTTAGGAATGATGGTAACCAACAGAAATGCTGTTCTAAATCATTTTCAGTCTATTGGAATGGGCGTGAGTGTGGGACCCCAGCCTTTGCTGCCCCATGAACAAGGTGAGGGTGAGCTTATGTACTTTCAAACCTTAGATGGAGATCCCATCACCCATAAATACACTACGGGAGGAGCTCATAATTTTAGAGATGGAAATTCACAAATAGGCGATTGTCAGTTGGAGGTCTATCCAATGAAGCCAGGACCTGGCATGTTCATTAGCGAATACTTAGAGAAAAAGGGACCAGGAATAAATCATATAGCTTTTAATACACCTGATATTGAGAGAGATACTCAATTACTTATAGAAAAGGGATGTGACCTCGTTTTTAACGCTTCTGTAAATGGCAAAACCATAGAGAATTATTTAGACACTCGTACGTTTGGTGATGTAATGATTTCTCTAAGACCCAGTGCTGGTAAGTGGGAAAATACTTGGAAAGAAAATAATTTAAATCATCCTTTGGTAAGTAATTGGAAACTATTAGGTTTAGGAATTGTTGTAGAGAATGTTGAAAAAGCTTCTGACTATTATCTTGAATTAGGTTTTCCATTGAATCCAATATTAAAGGAATATGAATTTCCCAATATTCTCTCAAGTCAGATAGGGGTAGGACCAATTGTATTTGAGTTTTTGAAACCAACTAATAGAAGCTCTGTTTACCAAGACTGTTATGACAATAGAGGAGAGGGCATAGCAGACTTTATTTATCTTGTAGATGATTTGAAAGCTGAAATTGAAAAGCTTACTCAAAATGGAGTAAATCTTATAGATTCAAATAAAGACTATGCTATTTTGGAAACTAGAAAGGAAGGCAATATACTCACTCGCCTTATCCAAAACTAGTTTACTAATTACTTTGAAATCTTTAAAGCTGGAGCTGGCGATTGGATTCGAACCAACGACCGGCTGATTACAAATCAGCTGCTCTACCTAACTGAGCTACGCCAGCTAAAACTCGCGGCATTCTAACATACAGATAAAAACTTCTTTCTAGTTAACATTAAATTTTTTTTAAAGAAACTTCACCGAACCTTAGGTAATGACTTTCTCCATTTTCCTTAAAGATTAATTCACCTTTTTCTGTAATTCCATCTACAAATCCCTTTTTGGTCTTTCCCTCAAATTTAACTAAACATTCCTTGTTTTTTAATAAATTTAGTCTTTCAAAATCTTTTTTATAAAAAGAAAAACCTTTAGCTTCAAAATTACTTCTTAAACTAAGTAGGGATTCGAGAAGCAGTCCTGCTATTAAGTTTCTATCAAAATCCTTTCCAAAATAAAGACTTAGTGAAGTCCAGTCCTGGTTAATTGAAACTTGCTCTTGATTAGACATCAGGACATTTAAACCAACTCCAACTACTATGCCGGTTCTTTTTTTACTTGAGAAAGTTTCAACCAAAATACCTCCCACCTTCTTTTTGGATAAAAATAGATCATTGGGCCATTTTATTTTTAATCCCTCATCTAGTAAGGGCTCGAGGTTTTGTGAGATTGCTACGGCTGTACCTAAGCTTAAACCTTCTAGGTCTATAGGTTTTAAAGATGAGTTCCAAGCAAAAGAAAGGTAAATATTAAGATTTGCTGGGCTTTCCCATTTTTTTCCACTTCGTCCGCGCCCAGCGTCTTGTTGTTCAGCAAAAATAGCAAAAGAATCCTCAAAGTTTTGCACTTTATCTAGTTTTCTTCTAGCTTCGTCGTTTGTAGAGCCAATTACTTCAAATATAGTCAGGTCTACTAAAGATTCTTTATTTAAATTAGAAAGGTTCTTAAGTATCTCTTTTTTGTTGAGTAATTGTCTTTTTTCAGTCATTTTCCTTTGAAGCATAACAAATCTATTAAATTAAGTTGACAAGGTATTGTGAGGGCTCCAGAATTGCCCGCTATTTTAAGCAGAAGGAGGGGTTGGGGAGCGGTCAAACCCAGCAGACTGTAAATCTGCCGCCTCGTGCTTCGCAGGTTCGAATCCTGCCCCCTCCACCAGCTCTTAAATTTAGATTCCAAAATGTTCGAAAAACACTTGCAATAAAGGCTTAAACGGTCTATAAACACGCTCCGAGCTTTGGGTTGTTAGTGGGTTTCGCTGTATTTTTAACTTATTAAGTTATAAGGATTTTTTTATCTGTTTATTCGGAACGCTCTTTTCTGCCCTGAAAGTCAATAAATATAAGGGTTTTGGCTCATATAGCTCAGGTGGTAGAGCACGTCCTTGGTAAGGACGAGGTCACCGGTTCAACTCCGGTTATGAGCTCCAGATAAAAATGTTTTTGAATAGGAAATAAAAAATGTCGAAACAAAAATTTGAAAGAACTAAGCCTCATGTAAATGTAGGAACAATAGGGCATGTTGATCATGGTAAGACAACTCTCACAGCTGCTTTAACAAAAGTAAGCTCAGAGGCCTTTGGGTCTGACTTTACGAACTTTGATGGTATAGATAATGCTCCTGAAGAGAAAGAAAGAGGAATTACCATAGCAACATCTCATGTAGAGTATGATTCAGATGCAAGACACTATGCGCACGTGGATTGCCCAGGTCATGCAGACTATGTAAAAAATATGATTACAGGTGCTGCCCAGATGGATGGAGCAATACTAGTCGTCAGTGCTGCTGATGGTCCAATGCCTCAAACAAGAGAGCATATTCTTCTCGCAAGACAAGTTGGAGTACAACACATAGTTGTATTCTTGAACAAAGCCGACCAAGTTGATGATGCTG
>CAXFFS010000115.1:0-3508 GCA_964002385.1 uncultured Gammaproteobacteria bacterium
CCAAATATTGATGTCGTTGACTTCGGCAATCCCTTGACTCATTTTTACTTTCTAAATTAGAAATCTCTACGGAACTCAACTCCTAAACGTCTTGGAGCTCCCCAATAGTCAGCAACCATACCTAGACTAGGATCTGTTCCCCCAATTTCTTTGTCACCAGCTTGGTTTAACATGTTATAGATATATTCTTTATCAGTAAGGTTCTTCCCCCAAAAGGAAACAGTAGTTACACCATCAGGAAAATTCCACATAATCCTTCCATCTAATAAAGTGTATCCAGGAGTAAAAGAACTGGGAGTATTTTCCAAAGAGAAGTATTGATCATCTTTTCTTGTTGCCCCTATCACACTTACAAGATCCCCACCTGCAGGAAGTGATGTGGTATGTATAAAGCTAACATCTAAAGTATCTGATTCTCCACCATTTCCAAATTCAATGGAACTTAAATCTCTGGTAACAATACTTTCTGTTATTACGCCATTTACAGTTGAGTAAACATTATCTTCAACTGTAAATTTATCGTATTCTCCTTCTAAATGACCGTAAGCAAGGGTCATAGACCAACTGTCATTAAGTTGAGCTATCATCTCAACTTCAATGCCATTTAAAGTAGCTTCTTGCGCATTAATCAAATCAGCCGTAGGTTGACCATTAACTAACCTTCCCACTGTTAATTGTTGGTTTTCATAGGAATTATTGAAATAAGTAGCGTTTAATCTAACTTTTCCATCTCTCAAGGTTGATTTGAATCCTAGTTCAAGATTATCTGAAATTTCTGGAAGGTAAGGTCTCATTCTGGTGTCCTGATTAAAACCTCCACTGGAATAACCTTTGCTGTAACTCCCATAAATAAGAACATCATCACTTTGCTGATAACTCAGAATAACTCTAGGGGTAGTCTCACTATAACTTACTGTTTGAGTACATCTATCACTTAGAGGCACAACAACTCCAGGAGCAACCTCCATTGTTGGCATACCGGGGCATGCATAAGTGGGGTCAAAAGAGCCATCATACAAAGTTTGCCATCTTGTAAAGAACCTGTCGTCACTTGTTCTTCTCACTCCAACGGTTAAATCAAGTGCATCGGAGATTTGATAGGTGCCTTCCATAAACACAGCATCGTTCTCATTCTTAACGATATAACCTTGGTGTCTGCTTCCAAACATCTGTGTGCCTATAGCTATATCTGCTAATCCGGGAACATAGAATACTGGCCAAACAGTAGGTGGTGGAGGTAAAACGCCTCTAAATAGAGGTACAAGTATACTTTCTATAGCATCTTCCTCAAAAACATAAGCTCCTATCACCCAATCAAAGGAATCAGAACTTCCTGATAACCTGATTTCATGAGAAGTAACATCAATTTCTGAAGGATTACCTATTACATCAATCAGGTTTGATAAGCCGCTTACTCCAGGTCCATTCCCATAATTCCATCCCCATGATCCATTAAAAGCTTCGATCTCTCTTTTATTAGATATCACTGACAGTTCTCCTACTGAAAGGTCAAACTTTTGAGTTAAAGTGTAAGAGCTTACTTGGCTCTCTGAATCTGTTCTCGGGGCATTATCATAAGAATGATTTGGAGAAGAATTACGACAATTTGCCTTCATGGAATCGTATGAACCAAAAATAAATGCAACCGCACCTAAGCCTTCTGCTAGAGCTCCAACTTCAGGTCCTGTAAATCTACAGCTGCCTAAAGCAGAAAGTTGATCTTGTTCAAAACGATCAAAAGTAAATCTGGCACTATAAACTTCGCCATCTCTTGCCAGTGAAGCTCTATAAGAAGTAGAGTTTTCATTACCGTGCATATTTCCATTGTATGCATTCAACATAAAACCATCAGTTTCTTTGCCAAACATTGCAAATCTTGCTGCCCAATTATCTGACAGAGGTAAATTCAACATGCCTCCAAACATTTCATGGCCATCAGTTCCGTAACCTAACTTAAGATATGATTCCTGCTCTTGCGAAGGTCCTTTGGATATTATTTGAATTAACCCTGCTGTTGTATTCCTGCCAAATAAAGTACCTTGAGGTCCTCTTAAAACCTCTACCCTTTCCACATCCATTAAATCTACCAATCCCCCTTGGGGTCGACTTAAGTAAACACCATCAATATATATTCCAATTTTAGGGTCTTGTGTAGTAGACCAATTGACTTGTCCTATTCCTCGAAGAAAAACTTGTGTGTTTTGGTTACCCACTGCTGAGTACGTAAAATTCATGTTAGGGGTAAGTCGCTCCACATCCTGAAGATCTGTTATATTTCTAGCCTCCAATTGAGTTTCAGATAAGGCGCTGATAGGAATTGGTACACTTTGAGCTGTCTCCTCTCTTTTTCTTGCTGTCACAACCACCTCTTCAAGAACCCCTCCCGAAGCCTCTTCTTCAGCTGTTATTGAAAAAAGTGGAATCCACAATAAAGAAAATACTGTTACCTTCGAAAAAAACTTAGCTAATCTCATAATTGTTTCCTTTAAAAATTTTTAAAAATAATATTTTACCCAAATTTCTAAAACCTGCATAGGCTATGGCGGAGAGGGAGGGATTCGAACCCTCGAAGGGTATTAGCCCTTACACGCTTTCCAAGCGAGCGCATTCAACCACTCTGCCACCTCTCCTACTGTGTAAATCACTATTCTAGCGGAGCGATTAACAACAAACCTAATACAATCATAACTATAGAAACTATTAAGGGGTGTTTTCTAACAAAATCTGTAATACCGTCCCAAAACCTCATAGTAAAGAAGGTAGAAACGAGTTGTAACAGGGCAAATATAAAAGCAGCAAAAACAACTACTCGCCATAATTCTTCATACCAGTATTCTTGCAGAGTTACGCTGATTAAAATTATCAAACTAATTAAGCCAATTATTACTTTAACTAAAGGATAACGACCTATTTGGGCTCTTACTTTCAAGGCATTTGAGAAGCCAGGACTTAGGATAAAGACGCTAGCTAGCAGAAATATTATTCCAATAAGTATGCTGATGGTCATTGCTTAATCTCTCTTAAAATTTCTTTGTTAAATTCTTTTATTGTGGACCTTAGTGGATTTAACTCTATCCCACCCCTTCTCATATAATTTGCGGTAACCGTTAAGTCATCGAGTTCACAAAATTCTTTTACATCTACAAAAATTTTCTCTACGCATTCTTCATGAAAAGCTTTTGTCTTTCTGTAAGACAAAAGGTACTTAAGTAGTTTTCTATAATTAATTTTCTGTCCAGTATAATTAATTCGGATAGTAGCCCAGTCTGGTTGCCCTGTTACTGGACACAAACTTCTAAAAACATCACAACTAACCTCTTCAGTTATTTTGTTTGTATTAACCCAAGGCGCATCTTCCTTTGTATTTTTTACTGAGTTCTTCAATAAATCTACAGATTTACCTGCTTGAATAAACTTTTTAGGGGAATTTCTGATTTCTATATCTACTTCACTTGAAATACAGTGCTCCAGATCATTCTTTAGTAGAGTTAACAAATCTTTATGGCTA
>CAXFFS010000116.1:0-3437 GCA_964002385.1 uncultured Gammaproteobacteria bacterium
TGAAGGCCTTGTAGATAAAGATGTTATTTTTTTTGGTACTTTGTAAGAAATTTTAGGACTCAGTCCTTTTCTATCTTCATCAGTATCAAATAGATACTCTTGTTTTGCTGTCTCAGGATTATCTCTTAAAGATTGCATCTTATAGCTAACAAAGTTCCATTCTTTAAGAAGATCTTCCAACTTCCATTCAAAAGCTAATTCTTTACCTCGAAAAAGCTTTATAAGCTTGGATTTATTTGGGGAGGCAATTCTGAAGACATTCTTGTTTAATCCTACTTCTGAGACTAAATTAAGAACTTCTTCTATATGCTTAGTAGGTACTTGAATTACTATTCCTAACTCTTCGTTAAAGAGAGCCTCAAAAGTTTGATCATGAGACTCGCAGATTTGATCTAGCTTTATATCCAGACCGTTCCTTCCAGCAAAAGCCATCTCTAAGAGACTGCAAATTAACCCACCATCAGAACGATCATGGTAAGCAATTATCTTTTTTTCTTTTATAAGTTGATGAAGAGCTTCGACCAATTTTGGCATTTCTTTTACGCATTCCACATCTGGAACAGAACCCAAGAATTGAGAAGAGACTTGAAAAGCAATGCTTCCTCCCATTCTTTTTTTTCCTTTTGCTAAATCAATAAAAATCAACTCTGAAGGGCTATCGGAAGTTAAATCAATCTGCGGAGTTAAAGCTAAACTTACATCTTTAAGTGGAGCAAAGGCTGAAACAATTAAAGACAAGGGAGAAATCACAGAATGATCCTTTTTTTCTTTATCCTTCCAACTGGTGGCCATGGATAGTGAATCTTTACCCACAGGTATGCAGATTCCCCATTTAGGACAAAGGTCCATCCCAACTGCCTCTACAGCTTGGAAAAGATCTTGATTTCCACTCAGTTTTTCTGGTGCTCCCATCCAATTGGCTGATAGTTTTATATCTGAGAGCTTCTCTATACCGGAAGAAATGATATTTGTAACTGCTTCAGCTACTGCCATTCTGGAAGCGGCTGAAGAATTTATAATAGCGCAAGGAGTTCTTTCCCCAATCGACATTGCTTCACCAGTCGAAGAAAAGAAGCTAGAAAGAGTTACAGAATTATCTGCAACCGGAACCTGCCAAGGGCCAACCATTTGATCCCTTGATATTAAACCTGTTATTGATCTATCACCAATAGTAATTAAAAAGCCTTTGCTTCCTACAGCAGGATGTCTTAAAACTTTTTTTATCAAAGAACTGATCTCTGGTTCAATTAGTTCAGGTTCGGTAGATCCCTTAGTTTCTTTATTAAACTTTCGAATTGTTTTTGGTGTATTTCCAAAAATAGTGTCCAAAGAAATATCAATTGGGTAATTGTCAAATAAAGTATCATGGACTTTAAGATTTGATCCTTCGGTTATTTCTCCCACGACGGCAACCGGACACCTTTCCCTGTCACATATATCTAAAAATTCTTGCAGATCTGCTGTTCCTATAGCCATAACATATCTTTCTTGAGATTCATTGCACCAAATTTCCATTGGTGACATGGCTACTTCGGCATTAGGTATGTCTCTGAGTTCTATGAAACCCCCATGACCACTGTCTTTGATTAATTCTGGAATAGCATTCGACAAGCCCCCTGCCCCTACATCGTGAATAAAAAGAATGGGATTGGAATCTCCTCTCTGCCAGCATCTATCCAAGACTTCCTGGCACCTCCTTTCCATTTCTGCGTTATCTCTCTGTACAGAAGCAAAATCTAAATCAAGTTCAGCTTCCCCAGATAACAAAGAAGAAGCTGAACCACCACCCAGGCCAATTAACATGGCCGGTCCTCCTAAAACAACCAGTTTGGATCCAACAGGAACAACGCTTTTCTCTACATGAGAATTTCTTATATTGCCCAGACCCCCTGCCAACATGATGGGTTTATGGTAACCATACACATTGTCATTAATTGTCATTTCAAAAGTCCTGAAATAACCCAAGATATTAGGTCTTCCAAATTCATTATTGAAAGCTGCAGCTCCTATGGGAGCTTCAAGCATTATCTGTAAAGGAGAACATATTCGATCAGGTTTATTTTCTTTTCCTTCCCAATCTTCTTCAAAGTCAGGAATTCTCAAATTTGAAACACTAAATCCACATAAGCCTGCTTTAGGTTTTGCCCCTCTTCCTGTAGCACCTTCATCTCTTATTTCTCCTCCTGAACCCGTAGAAGCACCAGGAAAGGGAGAAATGGCTGTCGGATGATTATGAGTTTCTACTTTCGTTACTAAATGAATAGGCTCCTCTTTGGCTATATAGACAGAAGCAGAATCGGGGAAAAACCTTTTGGCTTTATGACCTTTTAATACAGCTGCATTATCTTTATAAGCTGAAAGAACACCATTGGAGTTTTTTGCGTAAGTATTGCGGATCATATCAAATAAGCTTTTAGGGGCTTTTTTTCCATCAATTTCCCACTCAGCATTGAAGATTTTGTGTCGACAATGTTCTGAATTTGCTTGGGCAAACATCATAAGTTCGGCGTCGGTCGGATTGGAATTGTTTTCCAGGTAATTCATATACAGATACTCAATTTCCTCTTCACTCAGAGCTAATCCAAGTAAATCATTTGCTTCGTAAAGAGATTTTTTTCCTTCCTTCAAAATGTCTACTGCAAGCACGGGCTTAGGTTCAAGTTGTCTAAATAAGTGTTCAGCACTAGAAATGTCAGTTATAACACTCTGCGTCATACGATCGTATATCTTTTGTCCTATCTCTTTAAGCGAGTCCTTTTCTAGTTCAAGTGGAATTTCTAACGAAAAACATAAACCTTTTTCAATTCTTTTTAGAGAATCAAAGCCAGCATTAATTAGAATATCTGTAGCTTTTGAAGACCAAGGAGAAATGGTTCCAACTCTAGGAATCAAAATAAATTGATTTGCTTTCAGTTCCTTTTTAAATACTTTGGCCTTCAGAATCTTACTTAGCTCATTTTCTGTTGGCTTTATTAACTCATTAGATTGGTAATGCAAAGAGCTAAAGAAAAAATCCTCACAATTTATTGCTTGAATCTGAGAAAAATCTTCTCTAATAAGTTCGAGAAGAGCTTTTAGTCTAAACTCAGAGAGTCCTTGTTGCCCCTTTAAAGCAATGAATGAGATAGACTCTTTTTTCGCTGAAACCATTAAGTTTTGAGAGGCGTATTATAGGTTAAGCTTTGAAATAGAAAAACCACTTTATATAGTGTTGTTTTATTTTTTAGACCACAATATATAGTGATAAATGTTAAATTGTTGCTTATAATCACCCCCCCAAGAGGGGTATTTTTTTGTCGTGAAAAAAATTAGACCAGTTTCCTTTTGTGGCTTGCTTATTATTGTCTTACTAGGCTTGGATAATTCCGTAGTTTCCTTTAACTCAAGTAGCACCGTTTACCTTGAAGAAGAGTTAAATCTACTCTGGGAAGAGCATG
>CAXFFS010000117.1:0-3355 GCA_964002385.1 uncultured Gammaproteobacteria bacterium
TATTAGTCCTTTACCAATGTCCTTAAAGACTTCATTAACCATTTTTTCTAGTTCAATTTGAGGCTTGTCTGGAAAACAAAGTTGAAGATTTATTTGCGTTATATTCTTTCTTTGAGGGCTGATAAGTTTAAGAATTGATCCAAGTTGACCCCCTAAGAATAATTGGATCTTGATAGGGCAGAAAGTTAACACATAAAGAAACCCCGTCCCCAACCAGGTTAAAAGATAACTTGGAGAGAGCATGGAAAGCTCAAGCTTTACTTCATTATTATGCGGTTCGTTTTTACTATCTTTCATTCTGGGGCCAGTTTTGAAGTTTTTCTAAGTAAAGCTTAACCCCGGATTGAACGTCTAAAAAGTTTTCCAGGTAACCCACCGCTCTTAATTTATCAATGTTGGCCTCGGTAAAACTTTGATAAGAACCAATCAGTTCTTTGGGGAAGGGAATGTATTTAATTGACCCTTTCCCATGCCATTTGATTACTGAATTTGCAACTTCATTGAAGGTTTGGCTTTTTCCAGTACCCACATTGAAAATTCCCGAGATGTCTGAGTTTTGCATGAACCAAAGATTCACTTTAACCACATCATCTACATAGACAAAATCACGCCTTTGTTCTCCTGCTTCATAGCCATCGGATCCTTCAAAAAGCTTTACTTCTTTTCCTTCATTTAATTGTTGGTGCAAATGATAAGCCACACTTGCCATATGGCCTTTATGAGATTCATTAGGGCCATAGACATTGAAATATCTCAATCCAACTATCTGAATGTTAGTGTTATTAACTTTTTGCCTTATCAACTGATCAAAGAGGTATTTAGAGAAAGCATAAAGGTTTATGGGGTTCTCATTTTCTCTGATCTCTTCAAATTTTTTGGTATCTCCATAAACCGATGCAGAAGAGGCATAAATGAAAGCAATAGAATTCTTTTCTGCTAATTCCAACAGTCTTTGAGAAAAAGAATAATTGTTTCTCATCATGTATTCGGCATCCCACTCCAAGGTATCAGAGCAGGCTCCTTGATGAAAAATGTGAGTTATATGTTCGTGGTTCTGATTCTCTTGCAGATAACCATTTTCAAAGTCTTTGATATCTAAAAGTTCTTGAAGTTCGCAGTGAGCAATATTGATAAGATTGTCTTTTTTGGAGAGATCGTCAACTCCAATAATATCTTTAACACCAAGTTCGTTAAGTTTTGCAACTAAATTAGAACCTATAAAACCGTTGCATCCAGTTACTATGATCATGGGATAGGTCGTTTACTCAAGGTTTCATATGTTAGCATAGACTGATGCTGAGACTTATCTATACAGCCATCTTTTATTTAGCTATTCCACTATATTTTGTCAGGTTAGTAATAAGAGGTATTCAGAATCCGGATTACTTAAAACGATGGAATGAGAGATTAGGATTTGGAACTAATTCACCTTCAGAAGGAAAAAATGTCTTGTGGATTCATGCTGTCTCCGTAGGGGAAGTAAATGCTTCAATACCATTGGTAAGAAGTCTTCTCGACACATATCCCAACTCAGAAATATTGGTTACGACTAGCACTCCAACTGGGTCAAAAATTCTATTAGATAAGCTAGGTGCGAGAGTAAAACATCAATATGTGCCTTTGGACTTACCTTCTTGTCTTAATAGGTTTCTAGATAGATGGAACCCCAAAGCTTTTATTGTGTTGGAAACTGAAATTTGGCCAAATATCCTTTCTGTATGCCAAAAAAGAGGCATTTTTACTGCCTTAGTTAATGCAAGGTTATCTGAGAAATCTAAAGATAATTACAACAACATTAAACTTCTAGCTTCAGAAGCTTTGGGTAATTTAGATCTGCTCATTGCTCAATACGATTCAGATGCCAAGAGATTTAAAGAAATAAATAATTCTCTAGAAATTCACGTTTGTGGCAATCTGAAATTCGACCAGGAGATTCCAGAAGAAATGCAATCAATCTCTACTTCTATTCGAGAATCTTGGGCCAATGGTGGAGAAAGACCTACTTTGATTGCTGCGAGTACTCATGAAACAGAGGAGGAGTTTGTTCTGGACTCCTTTCTTGAAATACTTTCCAAGCTTAATGAAGCTTTGTTGATTATAGTTCCAAGGCATCCAGAAAGGTTTGAGACAGTTTACGAGTACATTCAGAATAGAAACCTTACTGTTGCTAGACGTTCAAAGAAAGAAGATGTTACCCCTGAAATCCAAGTTCTTTTGGGAGACACCATGGGGGAATTAAATTTTCTTTATTCGGTATCAGACGTAGCATTTGTAGGTGGCAGTATTGTGGATCATGGCGGACAGAACTTGTTAGAACCGGCTTCCCTTGGTCTACCTTTGTGTTCTGGAAAAAATTTAAGAAACTTCCAAGAAATAGCTGATGAACTCCAAAAAAATAACTCTCTTTTCTTGATTGGAAACAGAAAAGATCTTACCGGCTATTTTGTAGAGGTCGTCTCTGATCCAAAGAAAAAAGAAATGATAGGAAGGGCTTCATTACAAGTTTTTGAGAAAAACAGAGGGGTTTTGATCAAGATAAATAAATCATTGGATAAGCATTTATCTCAATTTCTAACTTAATAAAATTGTTTCTGCTTTAAGTTGGTGCAGATCAGATTATTTTTGCACATCTCAAATATTAAATAAGTCTTTAATACAAGGTTTTACCCCAAGTTATAGTTGGCATAAAACTTGCATAAATATAGGTATAGAAAAATATTTTTTCTTACAAGAACAAAGTTTTGTAATTTTAATAGGAGGATTTATGAAGTTAATAACTGCAATAATTAAACCCTATAAGTTAGATGAAGTGCGAGAAGCATTATCTGAAGTTGGGGTTACAGGTTTAACCATAACTGATGTTAAAGGATTTGGCAGACAAAAGGGACATACAGAACTGTATCGAGGTTCTGAGTATGTTGTAGATTTTCTGCCCAAGACAAAGATCGAGATAGCAGTGAGTGATGAAAATTCAGAAGCTGTTATAGAAGCTATTTCCAAAGTTTCTAACACAGGAAAAATAGGGGATGGGAAGATCTTTGTTTCCAACCTTGAGCAAGTAATGAGGATCCGAACTGGCGAACTTAATGAGGACGCGCTGTAGATTTAATTTAGAGAGGTAATTATGTTTAAGAAATTATTATTTATAACCCTAGGTCTGTTTTCAATATCGGCATCTGCTGAAGGCCTAGATACTGGAGATACCGCCTGGATGTTAACTTCCACGGCATTAGTGCTTTTTATGACTTTGCCTGGTTTAGCTTTATTTTATGCGGGTTTAGTCAGGAGTAAGAACGCCGTTTCAGTTTTAATGCAGTGTTTTGCTATAGCGTGCATTGCTTCAATTGTTTGGGTT
>CAXFFS010000118.1:0-3229 GCA_964002385.1 uncultured Gammaproteobacteria bacterium
AACCGCTGTGAAAAAAGGTGATAACTATATCTTAAATGGCAGTAAATCTTTTATTTCTGGTGCTGGTGAAACCGACTGCCTTGTATTGATGGCCAGAACAGGCAAAGAAGGTCCTGGGGGTATTTCCTGTTTTCTTCTACCTGCTGACCTCAAAGGGATTGAGTACGGAAAGAAGGAAAAGAAAATGGGTTGGAGAAACCAACCTACTAGGGTCATTAGTTTAAGCGATGTAGAAATCCCTGCTTCTTGTCTTATAGGGGAAGAAGGTCAAGGTTTCTTGATTGCTATGCAAGGACTGGACGGAGGAAGAATAAATATCGCTACTTGTTCAATTGGAACCGCACAAGCAGCTTTAGAAGCAGCTCAAAAATACATGAACGAAAGGGAACAATTCGGAAAAAAGTTAAGTGACTTCCAAGCACTGCAATTTAAGTTAGCTGATATGACTACTGAACTAGTGGCTGCAAGGCATTTCGTAAGACTAGCTGCAAGTAAAATAGATTCTGAACATTCTGAAGCTACGGTGTACTCTGCTATGGCTAAAAGGTTTGCAACAGACGTAGGCTTTAATGTTTGCAATGAGGCCCTTCAAATATTTGGTGGTTACGGGTACTTACAAGAATTCCCTTTGGAAAGGTATGTTCGAGATGTCCGCGTTCACCAAATCTTAGAAGGTACCAATGAGATCATGCGGATGATTATAGGAAGAAGGATGCTCATGGAAGGTGCAACTGAAATTATTCAATAAGAGAAAAATTATGTCTAACAAAATAAAAATAACCATAGAAAATAATACTGCTTTAATCACTATCAACAACCCACCAGCTAATACTTGGGACTTAGAAAGTTTAAAATCTCTGAAAGAAACCGTTGAGAAACTAAATAAAAATAAGGATGTCTACAGTCTGGTTATTACTGGCGAAGGCGAAGGATTTTTTTCTGCGGGAGCTGATTTAAAGGTATTTCATGAAGGTGGCAAATCCGCAGCTATTGATATGAGTGATGCTTTTGCTAAAGCTTTTGAAGCTCTAAGCAACTTTAGAGGTTTTTCCATTGCCGCCATTAATGGCTATGCAATGGGAGGAGGTCTTGAATGTGCTCTTGCTTGTGATGTCAGAATAGCGGAAGAACAAGCTAGACTGGCTTTACCTGAACCCAAAGTGGGCCTTTTACCATGTGGAGGTGGAACCCATCAACTGCCTAGACTTATTGGCGAAGGGTGGGCAAAAAAAATGATCCTTGGCGGAGAGCAGGTAGATGCAAATACTGCCCATGCCATAGGCTTGGTGGAAGAAGTAGTTGAAAGTGGGATTAGTCTTGATCGAGCCTTGGAATTGGCTGCTCAAGCTAACAAACAAAGTCCTATAAGCGTTGCAGCTTGTAAGAAGTTAATCCATGCGGCCAGAACTTCGACCGATAGTTATGGTTATGAAAAAGATCCATTTGTTGATCTATTTGATAGTGAAGATCAAGCAGAAGGAGTAACTGCTTTTATTGAAAAGAGATCTCCTAAATGGAAAAATGCCTGATACAGATTTAGTCTTAGTCAAAGAACTAAAAGCTGAAAACGGTTCTAAGATAGGCCATATCACTTTAAATTCTGAAGAGACACTTAACTCTCTAACGCTTTCAATGGTGGACATTATTCACTCTCAATTAAGCGAATGGGAAAAAGAAAAAAATATTGTTGCAGTAATCCTAGAAGGAGCTGGAGACAAAGCATTCTGTGCCGGAGGAGACATCCGTGCCCTGTATGAGTCAATGGTTCAAAGTCCCGGGGGTCCTAATCCTTTTGCAGAAGCTTTTTTTGAAAGAGAGTACAGATTGGATTACAAAATACATAAATACTCAAAACCTATAATTTGTTGGGTTGATGGAATTACCATGGGTGGAGGTGTCGGACTAATGCTTGGTTGTGACTACAGATTCAGCACAGAAAGAACTCGTTTTGCTATGCCGGAAATAGGAGTAGGTTTATTTCCTGATGTGGGCTTCACCTACTTCATAGACAAATTACCTAAAAACATCGGGCTGTATATGATGCTTACTGCTACTCAACTCAATGCGGCTGACACTCAATTAGTGGGTCTGACTAACAATTACATATCTGTAAAGACTAAAGATTCTTTTACAAAAGCAATTACTGAGCTTGACTGGTCTGATGATCTTCAAAAAAACTCTGAAATACTTGATTTATGCATTCAAAATTTTAAAGAGAAGCCTCTTTCAAAAGAAGGATTTCCTGAATCTCAACTTGAATCCAGGTTGGAATCAGTTCAAGCATTAATGAGTGCAGATAACCTTGTCGACGTTACAAAAAACATATTGAGCAACTCTACTCAAGATGAATGGTTTAAAAGGGGTATTAAAGGACTAGCAAATGGGTGCCCTACTTCTGCTCATATTATCTGGGAACAAAGTAATTTTGAAAAAAGTAAAAACTTAAAGGAAGTGTTTAAATTTGAATTGGATCTGGCTATACAGGTTACCAGACATCCGGATTTTACTGAGGGTATTAGGGCTGTCATCATAGAAAAGGATAATCAACCTCAATGGAGTTATGCTGACATTAATACCCTTCCAAGAGGATGGATAGAAGAGCATCTGGAACCAGCATGGAATAAAAACCCTCTTGATGACTTAGAAAATTAAAAAAAGGAAAAGCAGTATGAAAAAAATAGGTTTTATAGGTTTAGGCAATATGGGCGAGCCTATGGCTGCCAACCTTGTGAAAGCAGGGTTTGATGTAATTGGATTTGATTTAATAGAAGAGGCTAAAAAGAAAGCTGAACAAAATGGAATACAAATTGCTAAAGATGCGGTTTCTGCTTCAGAAAACGTAGATGCTCTTATAAGCATGCTTCCAGCCAGTGAGCATGTGGAATCGTTATATCTAGGAGAAGAAGGACTGCTATCTAAATTAGATAAAACTGTACTTATAATTGATTGCTCAACGATTGCTCCTGACTCCGCTATAAAAGTAGCCAACCAAGCTAAAGACTTAGGCTTTTCTATGGTTGATGCACCGGTGTCTGGTGGTGTTGTAGGTGCGCAAGAAAGCACGCTTACTTTCATAGTAGGTGGCGCAGAAAACAATGTGGAAAGGGCCAGGCCCCTATTGGAAAAAATGGGTAGTAATATTTTTCATGCAGGGAATAGTGGAGCCGGTCAAGTAGCAAAGGTTTGTAATAATATGCTGTTAGCCATTCATATGTGTGGGACAGCTGAA
>CAXFFS010000119.1:0-3167 GCA_964002385.1 uncultured Gammaproteobacteria bacterium
TGAATAAACTGAACAACTGGAAGGTCTTTTTTTTCAACTGAATAGTTACCTGCTTTGGCCTTTCTTGTGATTCTTTTATTTAATTCTTTTTCAGCTCTAATTTTAAAAATACTTTTATCTCTAGTTATCTCAAGATCTACCAAAAAACCTTTGCTTTTTTCTTTAATACAGTCCTTAAGGTCCCTTGTTTTAAAGGATTTTCCTGTTATCAGGACGTTGATTGCTTCAAGAACTGAGGTTTTTCCAGTACCGTTGGCTCCTGTTAAAAGTAAGTTTTTATTAGAGAGATCAACCTTTAAGTCTGAAAAAGGTCTAAAGTTTTTTAGGAATACTTTGTCAATGGACATTTCATAGTCTCATTGGCATGATGACATAAGCCTCTAATTTATTTCCAGGTTCCCTGATTAAACAACTGCTTTCTTCTCCGTAGAAGTTTAATTCTACTGTTTCTGATTCTATTGTTGCTAAAACATCTAGTAAATAACCTATATTAAAGCCAATTTCCATTGGACTTCCTCCATAATTGACTTCTAAAAGCTCTTCAGCTAATTCTTTCTCTGGATTATTTGCTGTTAATTTAAGGTTGTTATTACTTAATTCGAATCTTACCCCTCTGTATTTCTCATTAGAAAGAACAGATGCCCTAGTAAGCGCAGACTGGAGGCTTTCCTTAGAAACCCCTAAGGCATCGGGCTCTCCTGCAGGTAATACCTTTTCATAATCTGGAAATTTTCCATCTATTAACTTAGTTGAAAAGTCTAAATTTATATCTTTAATTCTTAGGCTTGAGTTACCAAAACTTAGATTTATATTACCGTTATCTTCTCTTAATATTTTAGCTAGTTCTAAGACTGCTTTTCTTGGAATTATTTGTCTTTTCCCCTCCTCTTCTATCGTTTCTTTTAATTGGGTTGTAGCCAAAGCCAACCTGTGTCCATCAGTGGCTACTGCATTAATATTTCCTTCTTTGTATTCCACTAAAAGTCCATTTAAATAATATCGTACATCTTGAGAAGCCATACAAAATGCTGTTTTATTGAGAAGTCTTTTTAAAGTTTTTGATTCAATAGACAATGAGTCAGTTTCTTCTTTTGTGTCTAGCTCAGGGAAATCAAGGGCAGATATAGTTGCAAAATCAGCATGAAAATTTTTAGAACTTACTGTTAATTTGCCGTTATTTAAATTGAATTCAAGTGCCTCTTTATCAGGCAAGGATCTACACAGCTCCGACATCTTCCTTGCAGAAACAGTAGTTTCACCCTCTTCGATTACCTCCTTCACTTCAGAAACTGTTTTTAATTGTATTTCTAGGTCAGTAGCTGTTATTTCTATTTTTCCATCCATAGCAACTATTTTAAGATTAGCTAATATTGGAATTGTTTGTCTTCTTTCTGCTATGGATGCTCCCATCTGAAGAGAATCTACTATTTCACTCTTTTTTGTAATAAATTTCATTTTTAAATTGTTAAGGCCCTAAAAAGATTCCTATAGTCCTCTTCTATTTCATTGTTAAAATCTCTAAGTTCTTTAATTTTTTTGCAAGCATGCAAAACTGTAGTGTGGTCTCTTCCTCCGAAAGACTCCCCTATTTCAGGCAAACTATAGTTGGTTAGTTCTTTTGCTAAAAACATTGACATCTGTCTAGGCCTTGCAATAGACCTACTTCTTCTTTTAGAAAGGAGATCACTTAATTTAATATTATAATATTCGGCCACTGTTTTTTGGATATTATCTACACTAACTTGTCTGGCCTGTATAGCTAATAAATCTTTAAGTGAATCTTTTATTAAAGGTATATCTATCTCTTTTCCAGTAAAGTTAGAGTTAGCTATAACTCTTTTTAAGGCCCCCTCTAGTTCTCTTACATTTGACCTTACTTTTTGGGCAATGAAGAATGCGCTTTCTTCATCCAGCTTATAACCCATCTCTTCTGCCTTGCTTAGTGTTATGGCAACTCTAGTTTCAAGCCCAGGGGGTTCTATCACTACAGGCAACCCCCAACCAAATCTAGATTTTAATCTGTCCTCTAAGCCATTTATCTCTTTTGGATACCTGTCACAGGTTAGTATCATTTGACTTCCTCTTTCAAGCAAAGAGTTAAAGGTATGAAAAAGTTCTTCTTGCGATTGCTCTTTACGTGCAAAGAATTGAATGTCATCAATTAATAAAGCGTCTAAAGATCTATAATATTGTTTAAATTCACTAATTGCGCCCAATTGAAGCGATCTTACCATATCACTCACGAATTTCTCCGAGTGTATGTATGTTATTTTTTTAGATTGGTCATGGGTTTTCATTAAGTTTCCCACTGCATGCATTAAGTGTGTCTTGCCAAGGCCTACGCCTCCATAAATGAAAAGTGGGTTATATGAGTTTTTTAAGCCCGATGCCACTTGCCTTGAAGCTGCCAAGGCTATGTGGTTTGACTTACCTTCAACGAAAGTATCAAAAGTAAAGCCGGGTATAAGATTTGTGTGGTGATCTTTTTTATGAGAAAAGTGAATTTCCCTGTTATTACCTGGTTTAGAGCTTATTTCCTCATTTACAGTTTTTACATTGTTGTCGTAAGGTTTTTTAACCTCTATCCCTTCAAGAGCTCCTTGAATTACTTCAAAATTTACATTTAATTCTTTTTGGTTAGTTATAGCCACCAGTCTGTCTTTAATAGAGTTGCTATAATTTTGTTCTACCCATTCTAAAATGAAATTGTTGGGTGCTAGAACCGAATAAGATTTTGGTGATATTCCAATATTCTCTTTTAGCTTTAGCGGTGCAATCCATGTAGAATACTCCTCTAGGGCCAAATCTCTTTCGAGAGTTTTCTTACATTCGTTCCAAAAGAGAATTTCTGCCATATTTTTCATTATAGAGGTTTTTTCTAAGTTATCCACAGCATAACAACAGTTAATTATTGTGGATAACTTGTTAGTATTGTGTTTAATTGATTTTTCTTGAGTATTTAGTCTAAAAAACCTATTATGCGCCTGCATTTACTTAATTATCACTGAAAATGAAAAGAACTTATCAACCAAGTAAGATAAAAAGAGCTAGAACACATGGGTTTAGGTCACGAAACTCTACTTTAAGTGGGAAAAAAATACTTAATAACAGAAGAAAAAAGGGAAGAAAATCTCTTACAGTGTAAATTATAGGCATGGCCTTAAGTA
>CAXFFS010000120.1:0-3133 GCA_964002385.1 uncultured Gammaproteobacteria bacterium
ATTTTGGTGTCCTAAGTTTAGCCATTTGCCTAGCCTGTCCAATTAAATTTCCTTCTGAGTCCCAAATTTCATCATCTTCTTCTAAAAAACCGGAAGTTATAAAATCTGTTTTTCCTCTCATTTTTAATGGACCTGGACAAGGTAACTGCTTTAAATGAACGGTCAGTTCCAAGGAAGGAACCCAACCCCTAGAACCTAATCGGTTAAAAATTGGGGGAGACATAGTATCCAGAAAGAAAATCACACTAAATAAATCTATGTCCTCTCCGTCAGGCCAAGCGTAATAAGCATCTAAACACGCTCGAGCTCTAGGTCTATCTTCATCCCACCAATCCGAATGAGGAGTAAATTTTCTGTCAATTTGCTTCTCCAAAACAGGAGTGAATCCTTCCTTATAAGGCATAGCTATGCACTCTTCAATGGGGGGGAAATCCGGGGCTTCTACTTCCCTTAAAGTATCTCCTTTTGATTTAGCGAAGTCTGTAAAGCATGAAGTAAATCTTATGCGCTCTTCTCCTCCTTGAATAAACTTAAGTAAAGCCGTAGAAACGCTTTTTCCAATATTAAGTTTTTCTATCTCTAGTAATGCCTTGCCTGGTTCTACTCTAGACAAATAATGGCCTGTTATTGAAAGCGGGTCTTTATGGTCCAATGATTCAGCGAGTGCCCTGGCAGCTGTAGCCATTGAGTAACCTCCATTTGCTACACCTCCAATACTCCAATCATCAGTAAGCTCTGCTTCCCACGAATTTTCATCCAACCGAGAAACTGCTGTATCACGAAGAAACTTCGGATATCCAATATCTTGAGACATAAAATAGGATTTTTAGGCGTTTTCCTTCTTCATAAGATAAACACTAAGAATTAAGAAAACTACCATTACTATTTCTGCAATAATTGCCTGAGTGAGGGGCTCTGATCCATGAGTTAAAACTGCTAAACTTCTAAAAACAGCTGCGGAACCTAACAATGATATGGATGCATAAAGCCATGTATGTTCTGCTCTGTATGCGCCTATACAAGCGAATAATCCTGCGGTAAAGAAAAATGAAGTGAAATCTCCAATCTGTGTATTCCCACCCATACCTTCTAACAAAGGCATAGCTAATCCTTTAGCGGCAGTTGCAGGATCCATAAGCCACCCCAAACATGACCAAAGCATTAAAAGCCCGACAATTCCTGACAATATTCTTGCTACCATTTTTTTTCTCCCATTTTTATTAAAAACTATTTATTAGGCACTACTCTAATGATTTTTCCTTTCCTACTGTCAATGGCCAAAACTAAACTACCATCTGGTGCAGAAACTACATTCCTTATTCTGCCTAGACTATTAAAAAGGATTTCTTCATCAATAACCTCTGTTCCATTTAAAGAAATTCTTCTAACATCACCTGGCACTAATGCTGATATGAATAAGCTACCTTTCCAATCTGGAAATAGATCACCATCATAAAAAGTCATTCCTGATGGAGCTATAGAAGGAACCCAATACTTTATAGGTTGTTCCATACCCTCTTTCTCTTTAAAGGGTGAGATAAGTGCTCCGCTGTAATCAATACCAAATGTAATAGCTGGCCAGCCGTAGTTTTTTCCTTTTTCAATAATATTTAATTCGTCCCCGCCTCTAGGGCCATGTTCGTGTTCATAAACTACAGACCCGTCCGAATTGATAACTATGCCTTGTAAATTTCTATGTCCATAAGACCAAATTTCTGGTTTTGCACCTGGAATTGATATAAAAGGATTGTCTTCAGGAATTGAACCATCATCATTTACTCTAATTACTTTTCCAAAGTGGTTATCTAGTTCTTGGGCCATTTCTCTGTAACTAAAACCATCACCCGAAGTTATCAAAAGAGTTCCGTCTTTTAAGAAGACCATTTTGGCTCCGTAGTGATTTGCCGTTCTTCGAGAAGGGCTAGCTTTAAATATTGTCTCTACATTTGTAAGAGAAAGTCCTTCTAGTTTTCCCCTTATTACTCTCAAAGTATTTAACTTTGAATTACCAGGATCAGTTTCAGAAAAAGCTAGATATAGATATTTATTATTTTCAAAATTTGGATGTAATACTATACCTTCTAGACCCCCCTGACCTTTGAACAGACTATCCGGAACTCCACTTACAGAGTCTTCTAATAAGTTTCCATTTTTTATTACCCTTAATTTGCCTGTTTTCTCAGTTACCAAAATCTCATCATTAGATAAAAAGGCTACCCCCCAAGGGAAACTTAGGCCTTCGGCCAAAGTCTCAAATTTATATTCTTTCTCGTGATGGTTTGCGTAAACCCCAAGACAGACAAAGCAACTAATTATTAATAAACTTATTTTTAAAAATTGTTTTTTCATTTCTATACCTTACTTAACCTAGACCCAAAAAAGTGGCCTCCTAGGTATCCACAGATAATTAAACTGATCTTGCCTATAGTCGATCTAGCTCCAGCCAACATATCAACCCCGAAAAATAACAGGGGCATTAGATAAACTATAAATACAAGCGCCATTGCTCCTGCTATTCCATAAGCATATTTTTTTTCAATACCTGCCCATTTCAAAATAATCCAGGTAACACCAAAAGCAATAAAAAGACCTAAAGATATTATTGTTGGTAATAAAGGAAAGGGTGCGGGAGGAGCTGGAGTTAAAGTCATAAGGACAAAATCATGGTAAATACTAGAAATTAGAACACCTAAGGTTACAGGCATATCAACGCTTGAAAGCCAGATAAGATTGAAAACAGTGGTTTGTGCTCCAACTAAAAAAGAAACCAGAAGTATTGCAAGAAAAAGAAAGCCTACTTTTTTAACTCTATCGATCATGATTTTTCTTAATATACATTTTTATTTTTACATTAACACTAAACTTCTTTACTCTCTGGAAGCATTGGCAACATCGGCCAATAACATGCCTTCGATTATTTCCTTGTTTGCTTTTTCTCTTTCTTCCATTCTAGTTATATCCTCTTCATCAACACTAAGTTCTGAAAGTACTTCTCTATTATGTTGACCTAATATGGGTGCGTGTGATTTTGGAAAATCATTCTGGTCTATAAAATTGAAAGGCGGTTTAGGCATTCTCATTTTACCTCCGACAGGATGATCAGCTTCTATTAATGATTTTTGTTCTAAAACTT
>CAXFFS010000121.1:0-3073 GCA_964002385.1 uncultured Gammaproteobacteria bacterium
CGAGTTGCCCATAATCCCAATTTATACCTATACCCGAATATATATGTTAAATCAGGATGTAAAAGGTTGGAGCCCTAATTTGCTTGATACTCACCCTTATCAATTTGTATACCTAGAAAGGTAGTCCTCAGTTGTGATTTCTCTTATTCTGAAACGCTTGGCAACAGCAATACCTGTTTTGCTTGCCGTAATTACGTTAACCTTTTTTATGGTTCACTCTGCTCCCGGAGGCCCATTTGATGAAGAGAAAGCAGTTTCACCTGAAGTACTGCTTAAATTAAATGAGAGGTACAACTTAAATGAACCTTTAATGGTTCAATATTTTGACTATCTGGGTAATGTTCTGCAAGGAGACTTCGGCCCTTCTTTTAGATATCCAAGTAGATCTGTTACTGAGCTCATATCAATCGGATTGCCCATTACCTTTGAACTTGCTTTATACGCAATTTTGTTTGCCTTGATGCTGGGAATTATTGCAGGTGTTATAAGTTCTTTAAGACCCAACACAGCTTATGACTATATTCCTATGACTGTGGCTATGGCTGGAATATGCATTCCGTCTATTATTTTGGGACCTTCTTTAACTTTAATCTTTGGTATATGGCTTAACTGGCTTCCTGTAACGGGCTGGGGAGATATTCCTGGAGACAAAATTCTACCAACTATTACTCTGGGTACAGCCTATGCAGCTTACTGTGCTCGATTAACCAGAGGAGGTATGCTTGAGATTCTTAATCAAGACTTTATACGAACTGCTAGAGCCAAAGGACTTAGTGAATTTAGAGTAGTAGTAGTCCATGCACTCAGAGGAGGATTGACTCCAGTTATAGCCTTTTTAGGTCCAGCTATGGCAGGCCTTTTAGCAGGTTCATTTGTAGTTGAAACTATCTTTGGAATTCCTGGGTTAGGAAGGTTTTATGTAGAAGCTGCCTTTAATAGAGATTACACAATGATACTGGGAACTTCTATTTTCTTTTCTTGTTTAATCATATCTTTCAACTTGTTGTCAGACTTAGTTGCAGCAAGCCTCAATCCCAGGTTAAGAGATCAATGAATACATCTAGTTCGAGCCTAACAAAAAAAGCATTTGAAAGGCTGGTTTCAAATAAGCTGTCTCTGTTCGGAGGAATATACGTTTTATTGTTAATAACTTTAGCAATTTTTACTCCTTTGATAGCTCCTTATGATTATGCTTACCAAGATCTAAGTTTGGGTCCAGTTGGACCTACAACTGATCATTTACTGGGAACAGATACTTTAGGAAGGGATCTCTTAACTAGAATGCTGTACGGAAGTAGGATCTCATTAATGGTTGGTTTTTTAGCCACCATGGTAGCTCTGGTTATTGGAGTTCTATGGGGAACTATTGCAGGTTTTGCAGGAGGCAGAGTAGATGCGATTATGATGAGAATAGTAGATGTCCTATACGGCATACCTTTTATTATCTTAATCATCTTACTGATGGTTATTTTTGGTAGAAACCTAGTTTTATTATTTATGGCTATTGGAGCGGTTGAATGGTTGACTATGTCCAGAATAGTTAGAAGTCAGGTAATGAGTCTTAGTCAGCAAGAGTTTGTATTGGCAGCAGAGGCTATGGGGGTTTCTCAAAAAGATATTATTTTTAGACACTTAATACCGAATGCTATTGGACCAGTGATTGTTTACGCGACTTTAACCGTCCCTCAAATAATGCTGTTAGAAGCATTTTTGAGTTTTCTTGGGCTTGGCGTTCAAGCCCCTATGAGTTCTTGGGGACTTCTTATAAGAGATGGTGCCGTGTCGATGGAAGAGTATTGGTGGTTGTTAGTATTCCCATCTCTTGCTTTTTCATTAACACTATTTTCTCTTAATTTTATAGGAGATGGATTAAGGGATGCTTTAGATCCTAGAACTGGTCCAAATTAGATTTAACTACCTACTCCTGCTTCAAGATTAATTTTTAGAACTTGGCCCGGATAAATTATCTCCGGACTTTTAAGCTCATTCCACTTTTGTAAATCTTGAACTTTAATACCAAATCTTGAACTTATTCTAGATAATGTATCTCCAGATTTAACTGGGTAAAGCATAGTTCTAATTTTTTTGTTAGGTGTTTTACCTCTAACTCTTTCATACTTAGAAAATAGCTTAATTTTTTGTCCAATTTGCAAAGGGCTTGTTAAGCTTAAATCATTCCATAAAGAGATATCTTGAATGGTAACTCCAAATTTTCTTGATATTCCCCAAAAAGTATCTCCTCTCACAACTTCATAAGTTCGCGCTTTCGGAACAAATGTTTTTGCCCAAGCAGGGCCTCTGGGTACCATTATTTCTTGACCCGCGTAAATAAGATCGTTATCCATCTGATTAATTTCCATTAAGACCGCAACCTCAATGCTGTATTTTTTGGCTATTCTAGTAAGATTGTCACCTCTATTTATTTTATATCTATCCCATTGAACAAGTTCTACTTCATCAAGAGAAGAAAGTTGGATAAGGAACCTATCGGAGACTCCAGTAGGGAGTAGCAAATAATGAGGACCACTAGGATCGGTAGCCCACTGGCTAAAGCCTGGATTCAATTCATATACGGCTTCAGGAGTCATGCCAGCGAGATCGGCTGCCTGCATAATGTCTACTTGTCCTGGAGTTTTTATTTTTGTGAAATAAGGCCTGTTAGCTATAGATGGTAATGTCACATTAAATAAAGATGGGTCTTTAATAAGCTGACTTAAAATTAATAGTTTCGGAACATAAGCAGTAGTCTCCTTTGGTAATCTTAAAGACCAAAAGTCCGTAGGCATGCCCTTTCTATTATTTTCCTTGATGGCTCTATTTACTCTTGAAGGGCCTGCGTTGTAAGCGGCTATGGCTAATAGCCAATCACCATCAAATTTTTGATGTAAATAGATTAGGAAGTTGAAGGCCGCTTCTGTAGATGCAATTACATCTCTCTTTCCGTCATACCACCAATTAGTTTTTAATCCCCACTCCCTTCCTGTAGCAGGAAGAAATTGCCACATTCCAGTGGCTCCATAGAGGGATTGGGCGTAAGGGTCAAATTCACTTTCAACAAAGGGTAGTAAAGCTA
>CAXFFS010000122.1:0-3033 GCA_964002385.1 uncultured Gammaproteobacteria bacterium
TTAAACCAAAGATGAAACCACGCATCACCCCTTGGTCTAGTTCCAATATACCCATTTAGGTGTCTAAATTTTTATCTAACTGAAATGTGTCGTGGAGGGCATTGACTGCTTTTTCCATTAAACCCTTTTGAATGACTACTGAAATTTTGATCTCAGAAGTAGTAATCATGAGAATATTGATTTCATGATCTGCTAGAGCCTGAAACATTTTACTCGCAATACCAGACTGTCCCCGCATACCCCTTCCTACTATACTAACTTTGGCAATATCATCATCTACCTCTATAGAACCTCCGCCTAAGGACTCAGAAGTCTCCTTTAAAATCTTCTTGGCTGCAACAGCATCACTTTGATCAACAGTAAAGGTAAAGTCAGTTGTATTATCTGCACTAATGTTTTGAACGATAACATCCACGTCTATACCGGCATCACTTACAGGACCTAATATCTTTGCTGCAACTCCAGGCAGATCTGGAACGCCTCGAATAGTTAATTTAGCTTCTGTGTCTATACTGCTTAAGCCAGATATTACTGGTCTTTCCATGTCCTCTTTCTCCTCTACTAGAGTGCCTTTACTTTCTGAAAAACTTGAAAGAACCCTGATGGGCATATCATGTTTGCTCGCATATTCTACCGCACGTAACTGAAGAACTTTAGTCCCTGTACTTGAGAGCTCTAACATTTCATCAAAAGAAATTTGATCCAAAAGTCGTGCCTTAGTACATATTCTAGGGTCAGTAGTGAATACACCATCAACATCTGTATAAATCTGACACTCATCCGCTTGAAGCGCTACTGCTATAGCCACACCAGTAGTATCGGACCCACCCCTTCCCAAAGTTGTGATGTCCCCTTCATCGTTTAAGCCTTGAAAGCCAGTGATGACAGGTATGACACCTTTTTTTAACTGTTTCTTTAATTTGTCTACTTTCACATCCACAATTCTCGCTCTGCCATGCGTTTTGTTGGTCTTAATACCTAGTTGATAGGCGGTGTATGACTTAGCTTTCAGATTCCTTTTGTTAAGGGCCATGGCCATCAAAGCCACTGAAATTTGTTCCCCGGTTGAAACTAAAGCATCGTATTCCCTGAGGTTAGGTTCCGCGTGAATAGATTTAGCTAAATCAATTAATCTGTCAGTTTCCTCTCCCATTGCGGAGAGAACAACAGCGACCTTATTGCCTTCCGAAATAGTCTTAGCAATAATATCTGCAACTACTTCTATACGATTGGCATCCTCAAGCGAGGTGCCACCAAATTTCTGTACTAGCAGTTTTTCCATAGCTGTAAATTTAAAAGGGTGCGTATTCTATAGCACTAAGAGTTTAAAGAAACTAGAAATTCTGATAGCGAAGCCAAAGCTATTTCTATGTCCTCAACTTTCTCTATACCGCCTTGAGCAAAATCGGACCTACCGCCTCCACTGCCTCCAAGGAGATTAACTAGGTAATTCATGACATCTCTAGCATCTATTTGATCTAGTTCTTTATGCGTAGCTATAACTAGAGGGACCTTATCTTCAAAAATAGAAATCAGCACAATTAAAGAATTTTTTTCTTTGTTTCTAAGTTTATCTGCTGTTTCCCTTAGTACAGAAGAATCCAGTCCTTCCATCTTCTTAGCAATGACTTTTAAGCCTGCAATCTCTTCTGATTCTAAAGACATATCTGAAGCTGTGGCTGATAAACTACTTGATCGAAGCTTATCCAACTCTTGTTTGAGAGTTTTATTGGAGTCAATTAATTGAGAAATCTTATCTCTAACCTCTTCCGAAGAGGTATTAAGCTTAAGAGCTAAAGAGTCCAAGTTATCATGACTATCTTGCGAAAGATTAACTGCCGCTTCCCCTGTTAAAGCTTCAATTCTACGAACACCTGCTGAGATGCTGGTTTCTGTTATTATCTTAAAATAACCTATGTCACCTGTCCTTTGTACATGAGTACCCCCACAAAGCTCAACAGAGAAGTCTCCACCCATTGACAACACCCTTACTTCTTCGCCGTACTTGTCCCCGAAGAAAGCTAAGGCTCCTTTCTTTTCAGCCTCTTTAATAGGCATAGTTTCAGTTGTAGCTTTGCTATTTGCCCTAATCTCTGAATTCACTATCACTTCAATTTCTTTAATTTCACCTTTAGTTACTTGCTTTTGATGAACAAAATCAAACCTCAACTTTTCTTCATTCACTAAAGATCCTCTTTGTTCAACATGATCTCCCAAAACTGTCCTTAGAGCAGAGTTTAGTAAATGAGTTGCAGAATGATTTAATGCAGTTTGATTCCTGGCTTGTTTGTTTATCCTTGCTAAAACTCCATCTCCCTTGGAAACACTGCCCTTAGCTAGGGCTCCAATGTGTCCAACATGATCTCCAATTTTTTGAGTGTCAGTTACTTGAAATTCAAATTTATCTCCAATTAAAGCTCCTGAATCTCCAACTTGACCTCCTGATTCTGCATAAAAAGGAGTCTTATCTAGAATCACAAGAGTTTCTTCATTTTTCTTTATATCTTCTTGCGTTTTACCATCCGACAAAGAGACTAGTTCCAGTATCTTGGTTTTTACTTCGTCCTTTTCATATCCAACGAAGTCGGTGCTTCCTTTTAGATTTAGAGATTCAGGAAGAACTGAACTGAAAGCACTTGCCTCCCTTCCTCTTTCTTTTTGTTTATTCATAGACTTTTCATACCCTTCCAAATCAACCTTAAGGTTGTTTTCCCTAGCGAAATCTGCAGTCATGTCTGGAGGGAAACCATAAGTATCATACAACTTAAAAATGAGTTCACCTGAAATAGTTTTGCCCTTAAGATTTTTAACTTCTTCCTTCAGAAGACTCATCCCTTGGACCAAAGTTGAAGCAAATTGTTCCTCTTCCTGAAGAATATTAGCTTGTATTAGTGCACTATTTTTTTTCAGAATAGGGTAAGCATCACTCATTTGTTTCACTAAAGTGGGTACCATTGAAGACATTACTGGTTTGTCAGCTCCTAACTTGTCAGCGTGTCTTAAGGCTCGTCTAATAATCCTTCTTAAAACATA
>CAXFFS010000123.1:0-3029 GCA_964002385.1 uncultured Gammaproteobacteria bacterium
CTAGGTGTGGTACCAATTATTAATGAAAACGATAGTGTATCAATAGAAGAAATTAGTTTTGGGGACAATGATACTTTAGCAGGAGCTATAGTGGGTCTAGTCGATGCAGATAGATTCGTTATGTTAACGGACGAAGAAGGAGTCTTTTCTCAAGACCCAAAAAAGTACAAAAATGCGAAGCTGTTGAAACAAATCAATCTGGATGATCAATCTATTGAAATAGATCAAATTACTGAGGGATCAGCGGGAGTTTTAGGTCGAGGGGGCATGAAAACAAAAATTAAAGCAGCTAGATTGTCTCTTGATGCAGGTGCACAAACTTGGGTTGCTAATGGCAATGACCCGCAAGTCCTAACCAATGTATTAAAAGGTCAAGAAGTAGGAACATTTTTTGAAGGAAGCAGAGATAAACTGCAGTCTAGAAAAACATGGATTGCCTCTTTAGGTTCTCCCAAAGGACAGTTATTAATTGATGATGGAGCTGCTAAAGCTATTAGTGAAGGAGGAAGTAGTCTTTTGCCTGTAGGAATTACAGCAATTGAAGGTGAATTTGAAAAAGGTGCTTTAGTTGCCTGCCGAAATCAAAATCAGGAAATAGCCAGAGGTTTTAGCAATTTTAATTCCTTTGAAATAAATCTAATTCTAGGTCTTAAATCAGGAGAAATTAATACTAAATTAGGATACGCCTCTGCAGAGGAAGTCATTCATAGGGATAACTTGGTTATCAGCTAAAGAGATTTAATTTTTTTATTAAGACGAGATTTAGTTCTAGAGGCTTTATTGGCATGAATAACTTTCTTATTTGCCATAGTGTCCAATACTTTTTCAGCTTTTTTGAAGGCTTCTGAAGCTGATTGTTTGTCCCCTGCAGTAATAGCAGATGTTACTGCTTTTACCGCTGTTCTAGTGACTGCTCTTTGCGAACTTTTTAAAGAATTTCTTTTAGGGTTCTGCCTTGATCTTTTTAGCGCAGATTTAATTCTTAACTTTTCTCTATTGGCCATATACTTGTCTTAGATTAAGAGCCGCGCATAATGCATTCTGAAAAGACCAGTGTCAAGTGAGTTTCTAGAAATGGGGGAGAAAAGAAAAAGATTTCTGATTGGCGTACTTAGGTTTCATGGAGACGTTCTATTAACAACCCCTGTGATTAGTGAAATTAAACGTATTTATCCAGATTCTATTATCGACTTGTTGGTTTACAGTGGAACCGGATCTATTCTTAAATTTGATGACAGGATAAACAGTTTTCTTGAGGCTGAAGCATCTGCTGATTCAAACTTTATCAAGATAGCCTTCAAAGAAATCTTACTTTTAAGAAAGTTGAGCAATACAAAATATGATTTTGGTATATTTCTCACTACTCAGTGGCGTATGGCTCTAATGGCACGATGTTTAAAGAGCGCTAGGACAACAGGAGTAGATGACCTAAAAAGAAGGAAACCTTTGTGGACCAAAAGCTTCTCTTCTATTTCTCCTGAAGCTGGAGATGGTCACATCGTTAAAAGAAATTTAGCTGCTCTTAAGACTTTAGGGTTGACTTCAATAGAAGAAAAAAGTGAATTGAGTTTAATTATTCCGCAAGAAATTAAGAACAGAATTGAAGAAATAAAGAAAAATCATCGTTTGGATAGTAATTATTGTGTATTTCACACGGTTTCAAGGCGCGAAACTAAACTCTGGAAAAAAGAGTCTTTTTCGCAACTAATCGATCACTATGGAGATCAAGGATTAAAAGTGGTTTTGACCTCAGGGCCTGATGAGAAGGAAATCAAGTATTTAAAAGATATTGAAAAACTAACCAAGACTAATTTAATCAATTTGGGAGGAGAAACCAGATTAATCGAATTAGCTGCGCTAATTAAAGACGCAAAATTTTTTCTGGGATTAGACTCTGTTGCTTCCCACATAGCAGCAGCTGTTGGAACAAAAGGAGTGGCTTTATTTGGGCCCAGCAATCCAAACAACTGGAGGCCTTGGTCTGATAAGTTACAAGTAATATCAAGAAGAAAAGATGAAGAATTTTGTCAAACTCATGGACACATGGAAGGAAAGCATAAGAAATGTCTTTGTTATATAAATCCTAAAAGAGTTATAGAAGAACTCGACAAGTTAGTTAACTAAGGATTTTATAAAGTCTATTTTTTTTAAAAAATCATCCAGATCTTTGTAAGGGAGGCCACAAACAAGCCTTTCAATTCCCATGTCTTCAAATTTAGACAGTTTCTCTTTACTTAAAGCTTCATCGTCAAGGTTAAGTCGACTAACCACATTAACTTTATCGCTAGCCTTGTTTAATGAATCACACATATCCCTGTAGATTTCTAAACCTTCTTTAAATTCTTCAGGTTCATTTACAATAGGAATCCATCCATCTCCATGTTTTACAGCTCTCTTGATGGAGTAATCTTTTGATCCTGCTATGTAAAAGGGTGGTTTTGGTGGTCTGGGCTTAAATAAGAATTTTTGCTCGTTTAATTCAACTTCATCTTGATTGAAGGCTTCATGCAAAAAGGTTAGAAGTTCATCAGTCTTTTTACCTCTTTCTTTCCTATCAACACCAAGGGCTTTAAACTCTGCATCCATCCATCCAAGCCCTATACCCAATAACAAACGATTACCAGACAGTTCTTGGATACTGGCAATTTGTTTTGCTGTAGGTAAGATTTCCCGATAAGGAGCTATTAAAACACCGCTGCCTAATTTTATAGTTGAAGTCAGTCCCGCTAACCACGCCAAGCTAGTCAGAATATCAACATAACGTCCTCCAGATCCTTCAGAATCTTCAGGCGGAATGGCAATATGGTCAACTACCCAGATGGATTCAAACTCTCTTTCTTCTGCAGCTAGAGCTGCTCCTGCCATGATTTCTCTGGTGGACTGTTCACCCATGTTTCTGATCATTAAGCCAATATGCATGTTTCTTTCCTAAGTTTGATTTATAGTTTGCTTTAATAAGCTTTATTGGTAAATATCCATTTACAATTTAGGAGAAAAATTTAAGCATGAGCAAGAACACAGAAGTCCTT
>CAXFFS010000124.1:0-2965 GCA_964002385.1 uncultured Gammaproteobacteria bacterium
GCAGAAAAATATTTAACTAAAAATGGCTGGAATAAAGGTAAGCATAATTAAGCTAAGCTTATAATGAAGTTTAGGTTCATCATTTTATCGTTAGCCTTAATGACTATGAGTGGATATGGATACGACCGAATAACAGGCGAACAATTCGCGAGTCGCTCTGAAGTTATTGGACAACACGGGATGGTCGCTACCAGTCATCCTCTGGCAACACAAATAGGTATTGATGTATTAAAAAAGGGTGGTACAGCCATAGATGCTGCCATAGCGGCGAATATTGCTTTAGGTCTTATGGAACCCACAGGGAGTGGCATAGGCGGCGATTTGTTTGCAATTGTTTGGGATGCTAAAGAACAAAAACTATTTGGCTTAAACGCCAGTGGTCCTGCCCCCCAATCCATTTCTTTGGACTATTTTAAACAACAAAAGTTAGCCAAAATTCCTCCTTTCGGGCCTTTGCCAGTAACGGTTCCGGGTGCTGTGGACGGTTGGGTTAAATTACATGAAAAATTTGGTAATCAAAGCTTTGCTTCACTTTTTGAACCCACCATTGGTTACGCAAGAAAAGGACACCCTGTCACTGAAACAATCGCTTACTACCTTGATAGATCAAAGGAAATATTTAAACAGTACCCAAACTTTTCAGACGTATGGATGAAAGATGGAGAAACCACGGGAAAAGGAGATATTTTTAAGAACCCTCAATTAGCTAACACCCTAGAAATTATTGCTGAGAAGGGAAGGGCTGGGTTTTATGAGGGCGAAGTGGCAAAAACTATTGCTGATTTCATACAAGCTCAGGGAGGATTTCTAACTTATGAAGACCTTGCAAACTTCAACTCAGAATGGGTTGAACCCGTTTCTACTAATTACAGAGGCTACGATGTTTGGGAACTTCCTCCCAATGGTCAGGGAATGGTTGCTCTTCAAATCTTAAATATCCTTGAAAATTTTGATGTAAAAAAGATGGGCTTATTCAGTTCAGACTATGTCCATCTATTTACTGAGGCAAAGAAACTCGCATTTGCTGATCGTGCCAAGCACTATGCCGACCCTAATTTCTCCAAAATTCCAATTGAGCAGCTTGTTTCTAAAAGCTATGCCAAAGAAAGAGCTGCCTTGATAGATTTAGCCAAAGCAGCTCAAGTAGATGAATCGGGAATACCTAATGGTGGAGATACCATTTATTTAACAGCCGCAGATCAATTTGGGAATATGATTTCTTTAATTCAGAGTAATTATCGAGGCATGGGTTCTGGCATGGTACCTCCGGGTTTAGGTTTTATGCTTCAAGACCGAGGTGAGTTATTTAGTTTAGAAGAAGATCATGCGAATGTTATTGAAGGCGGTAAGCGTCCTTTTCATACCATAATTCCTGCTTTCGTAACAAAAGACAACAAACCTTATTTGAGCTTTGGTGTGATGGGGGGTGCCACCCAACCGCAGGCGCATGCTCAGATAATAATTAACTTAATTGACTTCGGTTACAACCTCCAAGAAGCCGGTGATGCCCCGAGGCTAGTTCACAGCGGCTCTTCCCAACCAACTGACGAAATAATGTTGGACGGAGGCAGTTTGAGTCTAGAAACAGGATTTGGAACAGCAATTGAAGAAGCGCTTAAGGAAAAAGGCCATAAGCTCCAATATCAAAAAGGTATTTTTGGTGGTTATCAAGCTATCATGATTAAAGATGGAGTGTATTTTGGAGCTTCCGAAAGCAGGAAGGACGGGCAGGCATCTGGATATTAATTTTCATACAAGGGTAGTGACATGAAGGGATTTTTACCTGCAAAGCCTCCTTTGAGGGAGTATTCAATATCTTCATCACCTTCGCTTAACAGATTACAAGAAATAGCTTCTAGCCTCCCTAAGTTACTTTTAACTAGCCGAGTGCAGCTAACAGTTGAATCTCTTAATAAAGATGATTTATCGATACAAGAGCTTTTAGAAAGTAAAAGCGAGAGGGAGTTAAGGCTGGCTATGGTGCATCTTAGCTTCTTAGCCCATGCTTATGTCTTAGGAGGCACTAAACCTAATAGTAAATTACCTGAAGTTGTAGCTGCACCTTGGGTTCAGGTTGCTGAGTTTCTAGGCCGACCACCGGTTTTAAGCTACGCAAGTTACTGTTTAAATAATTGGTTTTTATTAGAAGATGAACCGCTTTCTCTTGAAAATGTTGCTCTGATTAATAATTTTCTAGGGGGTGTTGATGAGGATTGGTTTGTAACCATTCACGTCTGTATAGAAAATGCTGCCTCAGGGGCTATAGAAGCTGCTGATAAATTATCCGAGTGCAACGAAGCAACAAATGAGAAGGATCTTCACAATCTTTTATCAAAAATTCAGCTGTCCCTTAACGAAGTAAATCAAATTTTTTTAAGGATGACGGAGCGATGTGATCCTTACGTTTATTATCACAGAGTTAGACCCTTTATTTTTGGCTCTAAAGACAACCCAGATTTAAAAAACGGACTAATTTATGAAAGTCAGTTTGCCAATAAAGCACAATTTTTTCGGGGAGAAACAGGAGCTCAAAGCAGTATAGTTCCTAGTTTAGATGGGGTTTTAGGAATTAAACATTCAAAAGATGCTTTGAGGCATTATTTAAACGAAATGAGAGAATACATGCCGCCTGAACACAGAAAATTCATAGAAAAACTTGAACAGCATTCAGTTGTAAAAGACCTGGTATCAGATTCCTCTGATTTAAAACAAATTTATAACCAATGTTTGAATGAATTAGCCGACTTTCGTTCCTTGCACTTAAAGTACGCTGGCATGTATATTCATAAACAGTCAGAGCAAAAAAATCCATTTGGGACTGGAGGCTCAACCATAAAGGGAACTGGAGGGACTCCTTTTATGACTTATCTCAAGAAACATTTAGAAGAAACAAAGAAGCAGTAAGATTAGCAAAATAAGGGATTATGCCAGAAGAAGATAGAAAGCCAGGGCCTTGGTCAATAGC
>CAXFFS010000125.1:0-2941 GCA_964002385.1 uncultured Gammaproteobacteria bacterium
AGACTGTTGATCATCATGCTTTAGCTGTGTAAACCTTGTTCCCTCGGCAAAACTTAAAACAGTACCAGGATTAGTTTCTAGTCTCTTGAAAGCCTTCTTCATTTGTTCTAAATCTTTTCCTCTGAGGCTTGGATTTTTTTCTACTTGTTCTTTGCTATACCTTTTTAAAAAGGGCATATCCAGAGCCCACCCAACTATGCTTACAATCGGAATCCATTTAAGTACATCTTTCATAAAGAATCTTAGAAGAGGTACTTTTTTGTTGGTTATTTTTTGTAGTACAAAGATATCTCCCCAAGATTGATGATTAGATGTAGCTATATACCAATGATCTTTTTTTAGATTCTCCATTCCCGTAATAATGATGGAAGGTCGATGTAGAATTTTTATCCAGCTGCTATTACAGGCAATGCAAGCCTCCCCAATAAGGATGGTTGCAGAAGTCCAAAGTTTTTTCCAACCCCTAGAAGGAATAATCAGTCTTAGCAATGCAAACAAGAAAAGTAAGCTGCTCCAAAAAATCATATTTACTAACAAGCAAAATAAAGACGTTATTCCAATTAAAGGTTTCATGGGTGAGAGGGTATAAATGAAAGGTCAGTATTCACTCAATGTGGCATATCGATCTAAGTGATAGTCAGAAGAACCAAAGATTTGTTCAGCAACTCTAGATCTTTTTAAGAAGAACCCTATATCGAATTCATCTGTTACGCCAACCCCACCATGCATCTGAACAGCCTCGCTGCTGACTAGATGCAGTATTTCGCCTGCTTTAAACTTAGCAAGGCTGGCAAATCTAGATCTATCATTTGAATTTTCATCAACAGCATTAAGTGCGCCCATTACTGAAGATTTGGTCAATTCTATTTCGGCAAACATAATTGCAGCTCTGTGTTGAAGAGCTTGGAAAGATCCTATAACAGCACCAAACTGCTTCCTTTCTTTCAGGTACTCAAGGGTTATGTCGAAGGCTTCTAAAGTATTCCCAAGCATTTCTGCAGATATTCCTATTTGTCCTCTTTCTAAAACTTCTTCTATTATAGAAAAACCAGCATCTAGTTCTCCCAAAAGTTTTGTTTCAGAAACCTCTACATCTTTTAAATGTATTTCACTGGAATTTCTGCTGTCCACCATGATAGTTCTCTTTCTTTCTAAACCTGTAGAGTTGGGATCAATTAAGAATAAACTTATTCCGGATTGATCTTCAATCCCTCCAGAAGTTCTAGCAGCTAATACTATTAAGTCAGCACTATGCCCATCTAAAACGAAAGTTTTTTTGCCATTTAAAACAAAATTTTCCCCTTTTTTTTCAGCTGTTGTAGATATCCGATAAGGGGTGTGCCTAGAACCTTCTTCCAAAGCGAAAGCAGTAGTTAACTCGCCTTTAGCGATCTTAGTCAAGAGGTCCTTTTTTTGATCTGCTTTACCTCCAAGTTCAATTAGGCTAGCTCCAAGAAGGGCAGTTGAGAACAAAGGTGAAGGGACTAAACATCTTCCCGTTTCTTCTAGGATTCCTCCCATTCCCATCATTCCAAAGTCTGAACCTCCATATTCTTCTGAAATAAGAATACCTGCCCATCCTAATTCTGCCATCTGTTTCCATAGCTCCTTGCTGTAGCCAGTTTCATCTTTAGAGTCCCTTAATTCTCTAAAGTGATTGATAGGAGCATTTTTTTGCACAAAATCTTTTGCCGTATCTTTTAAATATTGTTGTTCTTCATTAAACAATAAAGCCATTACTTATCTCCTCAGTAGTTTTGAATTGTCAGTCAGGAAGATTGAGTACCCTTTTAGAAATTACATTTAGGTTAATTTCTGAGGTTCCTCCTTCTATTGAATTAGCTTTAGATCTTAGCCACTCTCGTGTAATTGCCAATTCTTCAGGCGTAAAAGGCTCTCCTTCCCAACCCAGAGCCTGAGTTCCCATTGCTTGAAGCATAATCTCGTATCTCAATTTATTTTGTTCAGATCCATAGTATTTTCCCATGGAAGCTGTAGCACTAGGACCTCCTGTTTTAGCATCTTCAGCCATTCTTTGTAGAGTTAAACCAAAAGCCCTAGAATTCAAGTCATGTTTAGCAATCTTAGCTCTAAGTTGAGAGTCAGCTAAACGATTCTTTTCATCAGTTCCTGCATACTTCTTTCCAAGTTCAGCCATTCCAGAAGTCTTTTTAGGTCCTGAGCCAGCACCAGTTGCTAAACCCATTCCTGAAATCATTGATCTTTCATGTTGCAGAAGCCTTTTAGCTATAGTCCAACCTTTGTTTATCTCGCCTATTAAGTTTGATCTCGGAGCTTTAGCATCTGTGAAGAAAGTTTCACAAAATGGGGACTTCCCACTAATAAGTTTTATCGGCTTAACTTCAACTCCTGGTTGATCCATATCTATGAGAAGGAAACTAATACCATCATGCTTGGGTTCTTGAGGTCCAGTTCTAACTAAACAAAAAATCATGTCCGCGTAATTTGCATTAGAAGTCCAAATCTTTTGACCATTAACTATATAGTTATCTCCGTCTTCAACAGCCTTGGTACTAAGGCTGGCTAGATCAGATCCAGATCCGGGTTCACTGTATCCTTGGCACCACCAAATCTTTCCTTTGACGATATTTGGAATGTGTTCCAATTTTTGTTCGTGTGAAGCAAATTCTAAAAGTGCTGGCCCTAACATCCATATGCCAAAACTTGCCAGTGCAGGCCTGGCTCCAATGGAAAACATTTCCTCTTGTAATACTTTATTTTCTTCGTGACTTAAACCTCCACCACCATACTCTCTTGGCCACATAGGACAGGTCCATCCCTTTTCACCCATTTTTTCTAACCAAATCTCTTGATCAGGGTGTGAGAATGATGGATTTCGACCCCCCCAACAGACATCGCCTGGTTTTCTCATTTCGGGTGGGCAATTTTTTTCTAACCATTCTCGGGTTTCTTCTCTGAA
>CAXFFS010000126.1:0-2786 GCA_964002385.1 uncultured Gammaproteobacteria bacterium
AGTTAACTCCAAAAGGTTGATCAGTCATTTCACGGGTCCTTTCAATCTCTTTTCCCAAAGCTTCAGGAGTAGGTTGTGTTAAAGCAGTTAAGATTCCTAGAGCTCCAGCATTTGCAACTGCAGAAACTAATTCTCCCGTACCTACCCATTGCATTCCACCTTGGATAATAGGGTGCTTGATACCAAATAATTCTGTAATTCTTGTTTTAAGCATTTTACTTCCTCGAATGTTTAAAGGGACAATAACTATAACCTCTCGAAAATATCATGCAACCCACTTTAATTGTTGTCTGTTTCAATATAAAAAAAGTTAAAATGACTCCAAGATGAAAAACCTAAATAAGATTTTCTTTTCTGTTCTTTTTTTCTTTTTCTTGAATCTTATTCATTCTGAAGAAACTAACAGAGGCTTAGCGATTGCTCTGAAAGCCGATGATAGTTTTTCTGGATATGGAGATAGCAAGACAAACTTAAAAATGATGTTGAAAGACAGGAAAGGATTGGTAACTGAAAGAGTGATGAAAATGAGGCTTTTGGAAGTTCCAGAAGACGGTGACAAAAGTTTAATAGTATTTGATAGTCCAAGAGATGTTCGTGGTGTAGCGGTATTAAGTCATGCCCATAAAGTTGGTTCTGATGAACAGTGGCTTTATCTGCCTGCTCTCAAGAGAGTAAAAAGAGTTGCTTCTAAAAACAGAACAGGACCTTTCTTGGGAAGCGAGTTCTCACTTGAAGACCTTTCTTTTCAAGAAGTGGAAAAATATTCGTATGAATATCTAAGGGATGAAAATCTAGATGGAAAGGAAAGCCATGTTATTAAAAGGATCCCACTTGATCCTTACTCAGGTTACACAAAGCAGATTGTATGGATAAGTAAATCAAATTCTTTGATTCATCAAATTCACCATTTTGATAGGAAATCATTTCACGTTAAAACACAAACCTTTTCAGGTTACAAAAAATACCTGAATAAATTCTGGCGCCCTGGTGAAATTCATATGATTAACCATCAAACCAATAAAACAACTACATTATTTTTTCAAGATATGGCTTTTAACACTGGATTATCAGATAAAGACTTTACTCAGAATAGCCTTAAAAGATCAAAATAAATGGTTTCTAGCTTTTATAGGGATATCACAAAAGCTTTTTTAGTAATCTCACTAATTTCTATTAGTAGTTCCCTTTTTTCCACAGTTGAAAAGTACGGCGAAGTTTCCTTTGAAAACAGGACTTTCTCAGAAAAGGGTTTATTCGGACAAGATAAAGATCATTCTTCTTTTACTTTATCACCGGAGTTTTACTTTGAATCAGAAGACCAAAAAACTTCTTTTACTTTCAAACCAAAAATTAGAAGAGATTCTTTAGATGATGAGAGAAATCTGTTTGATATCCAAGATTTGAGTTTAATAAGAGTAAAAAACTCCTATGAAATAAGAATCGGGATAAGAAGAGATTTTTGGGGAGTAACGGAGACCGTACACAGAGTTGATATTATCAATCAAACTGATCAGGTGGAAAGTTTTGATGGGGAAGACAAATTAGGCCAACCAATGATTAATTTGTCTCTAGAAAGAGATTGGGGTGTTCTGGATATCTATGCCCTTCTCGGTTTTAGGGAGAGGACTTTTGCTGGAGAAAAAGGAAGGCTTAGAGCACCATTCTTAATAGATACCGATTCAACAATGTATGAATCTGGTGCTGAAAACCTGAGAACTGATTTTGCTTTTAGATGGAGTCAATCCTATCGTGATCTGGAGTTAGCTCTTTCTCATTTTTCGGGAACCTCTAGAGAACCTGAATTTATCGATAAAAGTATAAGTCTGAAGATCCCTTACTATGGAATAATTGAACAGACAGGCTTGGAGGCTCTCTACATTGTGGGTGGACTAGCACTTAAACTTGAAGCTATCAGTAGATCAGGCCAGGGAGATAGGTTTTCGGCAGCTACTGCCGGTTTTGAATACACCCAAGTGGGAATATTAAGTTCAAGGCTCGACTTAGGATGGATAATGGAATTCAATTACGATGATCGGTATCAAGAATCCCCTTTGGCATTAGGAACAAGATTAACTTTTAATGACATGTATGATTCTCAAATTCTTTCAGGTGTTATGAGAAACGAAGAAACAGGAGAAACTAATGTGTTTGTAGAAGCTTCTCGAAGAGTTAGAAATTGTTGCAGACTTTCCTTTGAATCTATTTATTTTAATGGAGGAGACAATTCAAACAGTATCCAAAAAATGTTTGAATATTTGAAACAAGATGATTTTGTTAGATTTGAATTTATCTATTATTTAGGCAATTAACTTAATGAAGAAATTACTCAATGTTGATTACTTAGCCGAAACCATTATCCGATACAGGCCTCTTTGTATAATAATTTCTCTTCTAATTCTTGCTGGATTGGCCCAAGGACTTTCAAAAATAAATTTTAATCCAGATATAAATGCTTTCTTCCCTGAAAATGACACTCTGACAACTTCGCACTTGAGCATAGAAGATACCTATTCTTCTATGGATAACGCAGTAATCGGTATTGGAGTAAAAGAAGGAACTGTTTTTACCAATGAAATTTTGTCTTTAATTGAAGATTTAACAGAAAAGGCTTGGAAAACACCGCATTCATTAAGAGTTGACTCTTTATCTAACTATTCTTACGTCTCTGCAGATGGTGATGACTTGTACATTGAGCCTTTTTTAGAAGGCTCCAGTACTTATGATCTGAAGACCCTAAAAGAAAAAGAATTAATTATTGAAGAAGAAGAACTTGCTTATGGCGCAAT
>CAXFFS010000127.1:0-2769 GCA_964002385.1 uncultured Gammaproteobacteria bacterium
CAATCGCTATGCATTGCCAAGAACAGAAAAACAATATCCGCTGTAACTCAATACACCCCGGTAGCATATTCACTCCCATGGTAGACAAAGCTCTTGAGACCCTTGCAGGCATTAAGTTAATGGAGCAGGATGACCCTGAAGCAACTCGCAAAGCTATGGGTATTGGAGAACCCTTAGATGTTGCGAATATGGTCTTGTTTCTTGCTTCCGATGAGTCAAAGCACATCAATGGAGCGGAACTGGTGATAGACAATGGTGCCACTGCAGGAGACATATCAGGATGAATGTGAAAGGGTTGGTTCATGTGAACATTAACTGCAGTGATTTTGATCGATCAGTGAAGTTCTACGAACTATTAGGTTTCCAAAAAGTTTTCGAAGTTCCTGCTCAAAATACGAAAGAAGTGGCAGCAGCTGTAGGCATGCCGCCCTACACAGTCAAAGGCGCTTTGTTAATGCTTGTAAACTCAGAAACTCCTTTTATGATTGATCTACTCGAATGGCAAGAACCCTCAGATAGCAACCCACCCTATCCCCACCTCTATCATTTAGGTATAGCTAGAATTGCTTTAGCCACAGATGACCTGGACTCGGATGTAACTTTTCTTAAATCACAAGGGGTTGAGTTCCTTTCAGAACCAGCTACTGTCAAATTAGAGGGTCAACCAGAAACACGTTTTGTTTGTTTTAAGGATCCTGATGGTACTGTCCTTGAATTAGTAGAATAGATTACCTGACTTTATAAGGGCATTTAGGATAGAAATTCTTTGAATAGTTTTTCTTAAAAGTATTAGAATTACTTATGGTCAGTAACTTACCTTTATTTTTAGATGGGGAATTTGTAGAGAGTAATTCTAAGAAAACTCTAGAAGTAACCAATCCTTTGTCTCAAGAAATTCTCTGTCACGTACCTTGTGCAACTAAAAAAGAAATAGATCAAGCGGTTTCGAGTGCTTCTAATGCTTTTCTAACTTGGAAGGAAACACCTCCTCCAGAAAGGGCTAGGTTGATGATGGCTTATCAAGCTCTGCTAAAAGAACATCAGGAAGAACTTGCTGAAATTTTAAGTCAAGAAAATGGAAAAACGTTGGAGGATGCAAAGGGAGATGTTTGGAGAGGAATAGAAGTTGTTGAGCAAGCGGCAAACATCCCTACCCTTTTAATGGGAGAAACCCTGGAAAATGTAGCCAGAGAAATAGATTCCTATAGTTACACGCAACCTCTAGGGGTTTGTGCAGGCATTACTCCTTTTAATTTTCCAGCCATGATCCCCTTATGGATGTTCCCTTTGGCAATAGCTTGCGGTAATACTTTTATATTAAAGCCAAGTGAGCAGGACCCAATGACACCAAATCGGTTGGCTGAGTTATTTGTTGAAGCGGGAGCCCCTAAGGGAATTCTGCAAGTAATACATGGTGATAAAGAACAAGTGGATCACATACTGACCCATCCTGAGATCAAAGCAATTTCTTTTGTGGGTTCGGTGCCAGTTGGCCAGCATGTTTACAAAACTGGAACAGAAAACTTAAAAAGAGTGCAAGCTTTTGCAGGAGCCAAAAACCACATGGTTGTAATGCCCGATGCGGATAAACAAAGAACTGTAGAAAATTTAGTTGGAGCATCAGTCGGCGCTGCAGGACAAAGATGCATGGCTATTAGTGTGGCGATTTTTGTGGGGCAATCCAAAGAATGGATTGAAGATCTTAAAGAGGAGATGAAAAAGGTAGTACCCGGGCCTTGGGATTCACCCACTTCAGGTTTTGGACCTCTCATTAGTAAAGCCGCTAAGGAAAGAGTCTTGTCTTTAATTGAAACTGGTAAATCAGAGGCAAACTGTATTCTTGATGGAAGCGATTATGAGGTCAAAGAATTCCCAGACGGAAACTGGATAGGTCCAACTCTTTTTACTGATGTACCTACAGAATCATCAATTTACAAAACTGAAATTTTTGGACCCGTCTTATTAACCATGAATGTGGATACCCTTGAGGAAGCTATAAGTCTTGTTAACTCCAATCCTTATGGAAATGGTACTTCTATTTTCACTGCGTCAGGAAGAACAGCCAGAAAATACAGGCATGAAGTTGAGGTTGGACAAGTTGGCATTAATATACCTATCCCAGTCCCTCTACCCTTCTTTTCTTTTACTGGATGGAAAGGTTCTTTCTACGGTGATCTGCATGCTTATGGAAAACAAGCTGTGCGTTTCTATTCAGAAACTAAAACTGTAACGGAACGTTGGTTTCAAGGAGAAGACAGTGAGGGTGCAAATCTAACCATCAAGTTGGAATAATAATATGAGTTTTGATCTCTCAGAAGACCAACGAGCTTTTCAAAGAATAGCCAAAGACTTCTCAATAAAAGAACTTGCTCCTAATGCCGGGGAATGGGATGCAAAAGGTGAATTTCCGGTTGAGATAATAAAAAAAGCTGGGGATCTTGGCTTTTGCTCTCTTTATGTTTCGGAAGAAGATGGAGGAATGGGACTGGGTAGGCTTGATTCAAGCATTATTATTGAACAACTCTCTGCTGGCTGTACCAGCACAACAGCATTTATAACTATACACAACATGGCCCTTTGGATGGTGAGTAAATTTGGTTCCATCGAGCTTAAAGAAAAGTGGTGCCCTGCGTTGTGTTCAGGTCAAAAACTGGCTTCTTACTGCTTAACCGAACCCGGATCAGGTTCTGATGCAGCTTCGTTAAAAACAACCGCTGTGAAAAAAGGTGATAACTATGTCTTAAATGGCAGTAAATCTTTTATTTCTGG
>CAXFFS010000128.1:0-2749 GCA_964002385.1 uncultured Gammaproteobacteria bacterium
TACATTCAGACTGGCCTGAAAACTTCCAAGTTTGGAATTTTAAGAGAAGGAGTTGATTCTCTAGTTGAAAAAGCTTCTAAATCAGGACTTATTAACCTGAAAGGTATTGCTTCTCATGTTGGGTCTCAAATCTTTAATAAAGAATTAATATTTGAAAACTTGAATTTACTTACTGAAATTGCAAACAATTTAATTAGGCAGGGGCATGCATTAAGTTATATAGATTTAGGTGGAGGCCTGGGAATCAGCTATCAAGAAGAAAAGGAGCTGAAGCCGAGAGCGGTGTTGGAAGAGGTAATTTCAAAGCTTGAACCATTAAACCTGAATCTTTTACTTGAACCCGGTAGATCCATTTCAGGTAATACAGGAGTTCTTCTCTCTAAAGTTGAATATTTGAAAAAAACTTCTGATTTAAATTTCGCTGTAATCGATTCCGGTATGAATGACCTTCTAAGACCCTCGCTCTATCAAGCTTGGCATAATATTTCAGTTGTAGAGACTAATAATCAAAAGGAATTATCTTACGAGGTGGTCGGTCCTGTTTGCGAAAGCGGGGACACTTTTGGTGAAGACAGGATATTAAGTCTTAATGAAGATTCTATATTGGCTATTCATGACGCTGGAGCTTATGGTCATGTCATGTCTTCAAATTACAATAGCCGACTGAGACCCCCAGAAATTTTGGTTGAAGGCCAGGAAATAAAAGTTATCAGGAGAAGAGAGACTTTTGATGACCTGTTAAGACAAGAACGAGATGTCTAACCAAATCCAGTTAAAAGCCAGTAAATTTTCAGGGCTAGGAAACGAAATACTTTTAGTTGACCTCATAAGGCAGACTGGCCAAATAGACTCTAATTCGGTTAAAAAAGTTATCGAAGAAAATCAAGTTCAGTTTGATCAGTTAATTTCAATAGAGGCTCCAACTATTCCAGAACTGGACTTTAGTGCTCAGATTTTCAACAGAGATGGCAGTAAGGCAGAAAATTGTATAAATGGAGCAAGATGCTTCGGAAAATATGTATTTGATACAGGTCTTATTAACAAAACAGAGTTATTGATAGGCGTTGAGAATAATAAGTGGAAAATAAGTCACCCAGAAAAAAATACTTATGCTGTTGAACAAGAAATTTCTGATCTGAACTCTGGTAAAGACTTATTGCCCAAACCAAATCCATCAAGCCTTCATATATTAGACCTAGAAGACGATACCTTAGAGATAGGATATGTAAATTTAGGCAACCCCCATGCTATTAATTTCACTACGAAGATTAATGATATGCCGCTTGATAATTGGGGTAATAGCCTTCAAGCATCTGCATGGTTTCCTAAAGGAGTAAATTTGACTCTGGCTGAAATGAGATCTCCGAGAGAGATTAATATAAGGGTGTTTGAAAGGGGTGTTGGCGAAACCCTTGCCTGTGGTAGTGGTGCTTGTGCTGCAGTGGTGATAGGGGTACAGCTTGGTTACCTTCAGCAAGAGGTTCAGGTTAATTTTAAGAAAGGAAGTCTGCATATAAAATATGATCTAGAAAACCAAAGGTTAATTGCTAAAGGATCAGCAGATTTTTTAGAAGAAATTAATATCCTCGTATGAGTACAGATAAAAAGAACAAGCTGTCCAATAAAGAGATAGCAGAGTATTTGATCTTAAATCCTAATTTCTTTAAGGAAAATCCAGAAGTACTGAATTCCATAGAAATAGTCCATGATTCTGGGGCTGCAGTATCCTTAATACAGAAGCAAGTTGAGTTATTAAGGTCAAATTACAATTCAACTACCGATAAATTAATGGAGTTACTAGGAATTGCAAAAAATAACGAGGATATATTTATCCTAACCAAGGAATTAATCCTTGGTCTTATCGAAGCTTCGAGTATAGAAGAAATAGTTGCTCTATTAGAAAAAAGCTTTGTCGCAGATTTCGGAGCTAAAAAGAGTAGGGTTCTTTTTTTTACTGAATCTTCCAAAAACCTTCCTAAGGGAAGAATTAAAAGCCCAGCTGAAGCCACAAACATCTTGGGAAATCTTTTAAAGCCGGGAAAAATATTTTGCGGAGAAGTTAACAAAGATATTGCTAGATTTATTTTTAATAAAAAGACCCATGTTAAAGAAATGGCTCTGGTGCCTTTAAATAGTAACTCTTTACTTGGATTGATTGCTTTAGGCAGTGATAAGCCTGGAAAATATTCTGACAATAAAGATACACTTTTCTTGGACTTTATTGCTGAAGTAGTCAGCAAACTGATAGATGGTCATAATTCCTAAATGCTAGATAGACATCTTGAACCTTTCCTGTCTCATCTCGAGATAGTGAGGCACCTTTCTCCTCACACAATAAAAAGCTACAAGAGAGATTTGAGCTCTTTTTTTTCTTTCTTAAAGGAGAAGAAGGATTCTTGGGAAGAAATACAAGACCACCAGGTTAGAGAGTTTATTGCCAGTGAAAGAAGAAGGGGTTTAAATCCTAGAAGCTTGCAACGGATGCTGTCTTCTATTCGCAGCTTCTTTAACTATTTATTAGATGAAGAAATTATTGATACTAACCCTGCAACTGATATCAGTTCCCCTAAATCGGCGCAACTTTTGCCCAAGGCTCTGGATACTGATCTGGTTAAAAGACTTTTGGATTTTAAGCCACAAGGAGATCTTGAAATCAGAGACAAGGCTATGTTTGAACTTTTATATTCGTCAGGTTTAAGGCTTTCTGAACTCTGCAGTCTTGATTTAAGCGGTATCTCCATTAAGGAAA
>CAXFFS010000129.1:0-2735 GCA_964002385.1 uncultured Gammaproteobacteria bacterium
TTATTGAAGCAGCATCAGCCATTGCGGGAGAGTTTCCTGGGGTATGAATGTGTTTAATTTCTTTAAGTTCAGGGAAATATTTAAGCTGTAAAGCATCAACACCTTGATTGCCTAGATTTTCAAAACTAGGTTTTAATTCTGAAAGACCATCCATGGTAGTTTCAGGCCTGATACATTCATCTTTGGAACAAGTTAGGTTTTTGGACTTATTAAAAACTGGCACAATTGATTTAAATAAATCTGATTCTTGCGCTTTTAAGGCTTTTTGTTGGCTTGAAAGAGCTAATAAATCTGCTTCTTCTCTAGATATTTTATTTAATGAGGCTATGAGATCAGCACCACTTCCCATCATAAATATTCTGGCGTCAAGAGCTGTTTCTGGATCTGTCCAAATTGCAGCGTTGTCAGAAAGCATGGGCACTCTTGACATCATCTCTATCCCACCTGCAATGACAAAACTATGCTGCCCAGAAGCTATTTTTAGATAACCTATGTTAAGAGCATCTAAGCTAGACGAACAAAACCTATTAATGGTTAAACCCGAAACAGAATCAGGATGCCCGGCATACAATGAAGAGGATTTAGCAATATTCCCTGCTTGCTCTCCTTGTTGGGTTACACAGCCTAATATAACTTCATCCAGTAAATCGAGTTCTAAAATTTCTTTATCGACTAAATCATCATAAAGAACACGCAATAGCTCGTGAGGATTTAAATCACTTAACCCTCCTGATTTCTTAGCTTTTCCTCTAGGAGTTCTTATAGCTTCAATAATATGAACTTGATTCATATTCAGCAGAACTGTTTATAACTCGTCAATCTGAGCCCATGTTGCATGTGTTCCAGCGCATACCATATGTGGCAAAGGCATAGTACAAACAGGGCCGGAGTTTATATTTTTAGCATCAAACAAAACACCCTCAGAGGTGTTTGTATTTAAATCTGTAGTGATAGACACAAGATAACCATCGTCCTCGTCTATTGCGTTTACTTTGGGGGCGAAACAGATCTCGCTTCCATAAATGTTTTCTTCAAACGTGTAACTTTGAAAACTACCAGTAGTTAAATCCTGTTTGGTAAAGCCATCAAAGGTAAACAATCCTTTGGTAGGGATGCAGCTATAAGTGAACCTGTGTTTTGTCGTCTTATATGCATGGTTAATGGTACCGAACTCTAGGACCCTATCATCAATTTTCTCTTCCCTGGTTGCACCAGTCTTTAAATTAAATATCCAGCGATGCAAAGAGGGTTTTAATAAATGGAGGTCTAAAAATGCCATCATTCTTTCTAATCCAGGAGGAGCTCCCTTATAGTTTGCAGGCCAAGGCTCTTCTTGAAAATATCCTTCTAGAATAATTTCATCTCCGTCTTCATAAGCATTGTTCCAATGCAATACAAAAGTAGGTTCTGCTTCAAACCACTTAATATCTTTTTCGGTTCCGTATCGAGGTATTACCGCAAAACGTGAAGGCAAATCATGCATTGTTGTTGCATGAATCCCTTGTTTTAACAGTTCACCATCCCAGAAGAGCGGCAGGTCATTAAATATAGAATAATTTTTAGTAAAAGCCATGTCGTGAGGCAATCGGGGACCAGGTAGAGGGATAGGAGTATAGTGTTTCAGACTGTTGTCACTGTCCACCACTCCGTAATGCATATAGGGTGCATGCTTAGAATAGTTAAAAAATAGTAGCTCACCTGTTCTCAGGTCAACCTTTGGATGAGATGATATACCCTCGATTGGCACCCATGATTCTCTGCCTAACTGTTCCAAAGTAATAGGATCAAGTCTGTATCCATCCCCACATTGGTAAAATGTAGAGAGAACTTTTCCAGAGTGGACGACAACATCAGTAGACGAAGAATCTTTTATGTACCCTTGGGCTCCCCAACCAGGAAGTTTTGATTTTCCTCCTCTTTCCATTAGCCCCGCCCAAATGGATTGGTTAAGAACTTGCTCCATCTTAAATCCTGCGGTTTCCACAAATCTGTTTCTATAATCTGCTTTTCCGCCTTTAAAACTGATACTGTGAATCATGCCATCTCCGTCAAAAGGGTGGTATCTTCCAATAGGTTCATGAATTTGGTTTTCTGTATTTCTTAAGTAAACACCTTCAATGTCCTCAGGTATTCCTTCTTTAGACTGTAGATCTATAACATCAAATTCTTCATAATTAGGAACCCATGCCTTCTGCAGGTACGGATTGTCTTTAGAGGTTACGGTGGGTTGTATGGTTCTAATTTTTTGAACTTTCATAATTAAATCTCTTTGTATTCATCTCCCTTTTTCATATCTTTAAAATATTAAGAGATGCCTAGAAAAGATTGTACCAAACATATACTGGCATCATTTTGAAACTTTGCTTATTAGATTTATAATAGTTTAGTGACTAAAAAAATATACATTCTTGGTGGTTATCAAACTGATTTTTCCCAAAACTGGCTGAGAAATGGCCTAGACCTTTTTGATGCCTTCAAAGACACGGTTCATAAGGGTTTAGAAGAGGTCAAACTTTCACCCCATGATATTGATGTTGCTCATGTAGGTAATTTCACTGCTGAGTTGTTTTGTTCTCAGGGTCATTTAGGAGCATTTTTTTCTGCTTCTGACCCTGCTTTTTATGGTATTCCAGCTTCACGCCATGAAGCAGCTTGTGCTTCTGGTAGCATCGCTACATTAGCTGCAGCTTCAGAGATTGAATCGGAAAGATATGACCTTGCTGCAGTTATTGGTA
>CAXFFS010000130.1:0-2668 GCA_964002385.1 uncultured Gammaproteobacteria bacterium
TTGAGCGTCTGCAGCAGAACCTCCATTACCACAAATTAAAACTTTTCCTCCATTGAGAATAGACTTAACAACTAGCTCACCCATTTCGACTAAAACCTTATAAAGCTTTTGATGCAGCACTAGTTTTTTTAATTCTAAAGACTCTTGTATAGCGTTTTTAATTTTTAAAGATAGTTCGTCGGACATAATTCCTACTCCTAAAAAGAATATTACAGAATATAAGGAAGTTTTCTAATTATTAACTAGTTGTCTTAGTAATTTAGAAGCCCTGAAGTAAGGGTGAAATTTAGAGTTAACTGCTATTGAGCTTCCTGTTTTAGGATTTCTAGCCAATCTTGCGCCCCTCTTTCTAGTAGAAAATGTACCAAATCCTCGTATTTCTACTCTATCATTCCTGCTTAAAGCATTGAAAATTAAAGTAGTCAATTGATCTGTAGCTTCTTCTATGTCTGCTCTTTTAAAGTGCGCTTGTTTTCTAGATATCTTAATGACCAAATCTGATTTATTCATCTTCATTATCTTGAAGTTCTGCTTTGATCATATCTCCTATATTTGATTTTGAAGCCTCTTCTATTTCTTTATTTCTATCCACATTATCTTTTAAAGCGTCTCTTTCTTCAGCTTTCTCCAAAGCTCTTAATGAGAGAATTATTTCTCTATCTTTTTTATCAATACTTGCAACCACCACCTCGATATCATCGCCAAGACTTGGATCTCCTTCCTGAGAAGAGTTCTGATAATCCTTCAAAGGTATATAGCCTTGAACGCCCTCCGACAAAAGAAGTATTATTCTTTCATCCGTTATTTCATTCACTTTACCTTTGACTCTTGAGCCTTTGTTATTTAATTGAGTATATTCATTAAAAGCATCTTCCTGTAATTGCTTTATACCTAAAGAGATCCTTTCTCTTTCCACATCAATTGAAAGTACTATTGCTTCAATTTCTTGATTTTTTTCTAATTGTCTAATGGCTTCTTCTTCATCATTCCAGGAGACATCAGATAAATGAACTAAACCATCTATATTTCCTTCTAGCCCTATAAAAACTCCAAAATCTGTTATAGATTTGATTGTTCCTTTTATCTTATCTCCTTCCTTATGCTTGTGAGTAAAAACTTGCCAAGGGTTTTCAGTGAGTTGTTTAACACCCAAAGATATTCTCCTCTTTTCTTCATCAACTTCTAAAATCATTACTTCCAAGGAGTCTCCTAATTCTACAACCTTAGAAGGGTGTATGTTTTTATTTGTCCAATCAATTTCAGATACATGAACTAACCCCTCAACACCAGATTCAATCTCAGCAAAAAAACCGTAATCAGTTAGATTGGTCACTTTAGCCATTACAGAGGTATTTAAAGGAAATTTATTCTCAATCCCTTTCCAAGGATCTGAGGATAACTGCTTCATTCCTAAAGATACTTTGCCTTCATCCTTGTCGAACTTTGTAACCTGTACTTTTATTTTCTCCCCAATATTCAGAGCTTCAGAAGGATGATTTATTCTGCTCCAAGAGATGTCAGTAATGTGAAGGAGGCCGTCTATTCCCCCTAAATCAACAAATGCTCCATAATCCGTTAAGTTTTTGACCACCCCTTGTATCTCTTGTCCTTCTGTAAGGTTAGAGAGTAGCTTTTCTCTTTCTTCAGAATTAACCTCTTCCAAAACAGCCCTTCTAGATAAAACTACATTGTTCTTTTCCTTGTCTAACTTGATAACTTTGAATTCTTCGTACCTTCCTTCGAGATGATCTAAATCCTTAGTGGGAGTAGCCTCCGCTAAAGAACCAGGTAGAAAGGCTTTAATTCCTTGAATATCTACTGTCATTCCTCCTTTTACCTGTCCGGTTATTAAACCATTTAAAGTGGATTCACCTTTAAGACAATCTTCAATTCTTTTCCATACTTCTTGTTTTATAGCTTTTTCTCTAGAAACTCTGGTATTTCCATGCCCGTCTTCAATTGCCTCCAGTAAAAGCTGAACTTCATCACCTACTTTTAGGTCAATCTCTCCTTTTTCATTAACAAATTCTTGAATAGCTATGGCAGCCTCTGATTTAAGACCGACATGGACTATTACATGGGAATCTAGAATGTCTATTACTATGCCAGTTAATAAACTACCTGGCTTCATGGTGACAGTACTTAAATTCTTATCTAATAACTCTTCGAAGTTTAAAGACATATTTATGCTCCAAACCTAAAATCTGATGACAAACTTCTTATTTTATTCAAAACTTCTTCAGGACTAAGTCCCGTTGTATCTATCTCATATGAGTCTTCAGCTGGTAACAAAGGAGAAAGCTCTCTTTCAATATCTTTTCTATCTCTTGCTTCTAACTCTTCCAAAAGGAGGGGCATGTTAACCTTGCTTCCTAGCCTTTTCAACTGACTTTGCCTTCTTTTAGCTCTTTCTTCTAAGGAAGCGATTAGAAATATCTTCAAATCTGCTTCCGGAAATATGACTGTTCCCATATCGCGTCCATCTGCTATAAGGCCTGGAGGTTTTTTGAATTCCCGTTGATGGGGTCTAACAAAATCCCTTATTCCCTTTAAGGAAGATAAAGCTGAGGTCTTCTCAGCTATCTTTTCAGTCCTAACTAGATCAGTAATATCTTGACCTTTTAAGAAGATATTAACTGGTTCTCCTAAAGAGCCTATTCCAAAAGTG
>CAXFFS010000131.1:0-2624 GCA_964002385.1 uncultured Gammaproteobacteria bacterium
GGACCCTTTAAAACAGGCGAGTTACAGGTTGGTGGGGATGAACCTGATTGGAGTTTTCTGAAAGACTATCCTATCGTGCAATTTCAGCTATTGGACCCTCCTCGCTCTCGAACTACATTTATTATGGAAACTGAAGGGAGGATCTTTATTCCCTCAGGCTATATGAACAGCACAATGGGTAAGATTTGGAAGCATTGGCCAATGGAAGCTGAAAAAGATGGCAGGGCTCTTTTAAGAGTAGATGGAAAACTTTATGAAAGAAAGATGGTCAGGATAGAGGAAGGTGAGATCCTAAATGGCGTTTTAGGAGAACTAAGCAGAAAATATGCTGGAGGGTTCCCCGTTTCTCAAGAAAATATAGATTCCGGAGATTTGTGGATTTTTGAGTTGGAACCAAGAAAGAATTAAATTTTATCTTTAAATTTTTCTAAGCACTGATAGTCGCCTCTAGCATTTCATCCAGAGCAGTTAGATTAATACCCAACTCTTTGCTAGAAGGCAAAGGGTCAATATCATCATCATGATCTAACACTCCCAACATGGCCCTGGTTATGGGAGGGTGGGAAAATAGCATTTCACATATTCTGGCTAATGTGTAACCAAGAAAAAGAGGGAGAGAAAAGACTTTTACTTTTACTCCTAACTGTTTGGCTGCCTTCATAATTAGTTTTTCTCGAGTAAGTGAAGTTGGACCTGCAAGAGCCTTAATCCCAATCGAGGAATGGTTCTCTTTGAGAGTTCTATTTATATCTATGTTTATAACATCAATGATATCTTTGGCATAAATGGGTTGTTCTAAACTAAGTTTCCGAAAGGTGAAATTAATTCTGGAAAGAGCATTTTTTTTTAAAGCTTCACAAGCATAATCACCTTCTCCAAGTACCATTGGGACTTGGAGAACTAGGGAAGGCATATCGGAATCTAAGAAAAGCTTTTCAGCAAACCCTCTTGAAGAAAAACAGGTATTTTCAGAGCCTTCTTTAGCACCCAAAATACTTATATAACAACATTTTTTGATACCACTACCTTTGATAGCTTCCACAAGTGCCTTTGTGGTTTGTTTGTGTACTACATCAAATCTATTGTCTTTATTTTCTTTAATTATGCCCACTAGATGCAACATATACCTGCATGATCTAGCTAACTCCTTAATGACTTGCTTATCAAGGTAATCACATTTAACTATTTGAACATCTTGAATATCATGAGCCTGTACGAAACTCATCAAATCATCTTTAGCTTTCTCTGATCTTACTAAAGCACAAACATCCACTTCCCCTTTGGAGAGTATGAACTTCTTACCTAAATTTCCATTGGCACCTGTTACTAAGATTTTGTCTTTCATATTTTTATCTAGTTAGTAAAGTCCATAATCTTTCGGACATGGACACTAAAGTTGAAGCTATCAGAATCCAAGCACAAATAATAAAAAATTTATCAAGCTGATTAATCCCTAGAGCTTGAGAAAAAATACAGATGCTCGCCAAAATATAGTAAGCAATTCCGTTTGAGCGACCTAAAAAGCTGGTCCTTAACTTGTGTCCAGATAATGCTTTGGAATCCAAGACATATTGAAGAAAAGAACCTAATACTAATATGGGAAGAAGCAATGGTATTCCGTGAGTTTTGTTTAGCACAAATAACAAAACAGCTACCAATAGAGCATCACAAGAATGATCTAAGAGTCCCCCGGTTGCGGTTTCTTGACCCTTCTTTCTTGCAATGGGTCCATCCAATAGATCACTAAGAATAGCCAGTAATAGGAAAAAACTAGCAGTAAGCCACCAGTCAGAAAGAATAATCCACGCGATTACTGGCGCAATGATTAATCTAGATAGGCTTAAAGAATTAGCTAAGGTAAAAGAGATCTTCACTTAATTTGATTTATCACCAAATAATTCTTTATTTGCTCTAGGTAGAAACATTAGACCTATAACGGCATTAAATAAAATGAAGAAGTTATGCTGTAAAAAACCAAAAGCTGCCATTTGGCCTTCATTTTCAGGAAAAAGAATTATCCACGAGGTAATCGCTGCGGCTCGCATAGGGGTAGGAATTGTAGCGGCAAAAAATATGACTGGAAGAAGAGGAAGAAGGGACAATGATGAAACCTCCACCCCAAAGAAGCCAAGGGCTGTTGAATAGACAAATACAGCTGCAATTAATAAGGGTGATCTCAATAAGAAGAAAGCTCCGTAGTGCTTGAGCTTAGCCAATCTAAAAGCATGAAAAATTTCTAAATTTCTAATTCTGTTGTTTTGAAATAAAGGTCCACGAAAGAAAAATACCCAGAGAATAAAAAAGATGGCGCCACCTATAGCAATGTATTGAATTAATCCAAATACTTCTGGTAAATCTTGCCCACCAACAGAAAAGCCAATAGTTGCCCAAACTAATAGGTAGAATATTTCGCAAAACATTATGAACAGCATTAATGAAGACACTTCCCATCCAGAAACTTGATCACGTCTATTTAAGTAGTAAGCCATAGCGCCTTTTCCAATTTGTTCATTGAACATTGAGATGATGTAAGCGCTTGCACGAATAGGCAAAATGTCAGTGTATTTAGTGTCTTTGATAAACCAGCCCAAAGCCCTAGTTATTATTAAGGTGTCTATGGAAAA
>CAXFFS010000132.1:0-2542 GCA_964002385.1 uncultured Gammaproteobacteria bacterium
TTGATTGATTCTTTCCATTCTTTTAACCAATTAGAGATTTGATTGGGTTTTAAGAACTGTTGTTTAAATAAGTTATCTCCTTTCCCTTTAATAATGTCACTTAAGTAAAGAAAAGTAAGGGTGTAGTCAGACTTATTATCCAGCATGATTTTCAGTAATTTTGTTAACGTCTCATGGCTGTTAGTTTTTGTACCATCTAGACCTATTTTTTTACACATAACATTCATCACAGCTTCGCCCATTTTATTTGGAAAGTTATTGATAACCTTTTGGGCCTTAGCCGTTGCTTTCTCTGTATCTTTATCTATTAGTGCAAGTAGGCTGTTAGCAAAACAGGCCATATTCCACTGAGCTATCAGAGGTTGGTTACCAAATGCATATCTTCCATGAGCATCTATGGAGCTAAAAACTGTACTTGGATTATATTCATCCATAAAAGCACAAGGTCCATAGTCTATGGTTTCTCCGACTATAGACGTGTTATCAGTATTCATTACTCCGTGTATAAAACCCACTCCCATCCATTTTGAAATTAGCTCTATCTGTCTTTCGCTAACTATTTCTAGCAATGAAAGATAAGGGTTAGCTACATCTTTCAGAGAAGGGAAATGCCTTTTGATAGTGTAATCCGCTAGAGTTTTTAGGTTTTCAGTATTTTTTTGGGCTGCAAAGTATTCAAAAGTACCTACTCTAATGTGACTTTTAGCTATTCTTGTTAATATACCTCCAGGCAGAATTACTTCCCGAAATACTTTCTCTCCGGTAGTCACAGCAGCTAATGAACGTGTGGAAGGAATGCCTAAGGCATTCATGGCTTCACTAACGACATACTCTCTAATAACTGGTCCCAGCGGGGATCTTCCATCACCTTGTCTCGAGAATCTTGTTTGGCCTGAACCTTTTAATTGCATGTCAAAACGCTCTTGGTTTGGAGTGCTTACCTCTCCTAATAGAACTGCTCTTCCGTCGCCTAGCTGATTCACAAAGTTTCCATATTGATGTCCCGCATAAGCCAAGGCAATAGGTGAAGACCCTTTCAGGATTTCATTACCCGAAAATATATTAGCTAACTCTTTTTTGCTGATTTTTTGATCAATTCCTAAAGATTTTCCTAAATCATTATTAAATATGATCAGTTGAGGATCTTTTACAGGAACAGGATTGATTCTTTCGAAGAAATCCTGAGGAAGATTTTGGTAACTATTGTCAAAAAGCATTGAAATATTAAAAGGCAGAACCCATCAGGTCTTCAAAGTTGCTTCTAAAAAATTTATCTTGATCACTTCCAGAAAGATTTTTGGTAGCTTTTTCAAATCTACCCATAGGATTTCTCCCTCCCTCTACATGAGGGTAGTCTGAAGAAAACATAAAAATATCTTTGCCTGCTTCATTAATGATCCATTCCGTGGGTTCCGTAGGGTAGGGCGTCACTCTGACTTGACGAGTTATGTATTCACTTGGCTTGAGCTTAAGATTTTGTAATCTTTCTTCATGCCTACCAAAAGCTTCAAAAGCTGAGTCAAGTTGACGCATAAAACCAGGTACCCAAACAGCACCTAGTTCTATCACTCCAACCATAAGGGCAGGAAATCTATCCAACACGCCATCAAGTATAAGTAGAGAAAGGGCTTGCATGGGTCCACCTGAGATTGCCATGTACGAAATTGAACGAAAATTCTCTTCTCCTCCATGGAAATCTGTTACTGGTGGCAGGCCATTTATTTTATGTGCTGCTGGTAAAACTCTATCAGCAACCCCGACATGAAATAATACTGGGACTCTAGCCTCTTGAGCCTGAGCCCATACTTTATCTAATTCCAGATGACTAGTTGAATGATATTTTGGGCAAGCCCAAGGGATCAATAGAGCATTGGCACCTAAATCTAGAGCTTCTTTAGCAGCTATCTCTGCTTTTTTAAGATCAGCAAGAGGGATGTAGGCTACTGGTAAAAGCCTCTTATCTTGTTCACAAAAGGCAATTTGAGATCTATTTGTTGCACTTGCTGTTTCATATAAGAATTCTAAATCGTCACGATGTTCTAAGTCCTCAAGCCATACATTAGGTGAAGTAGGGAAAACCAGTTGAGTCGCCACCCCTAGATGGTCAATTGCTTCCGAGCGGTCTTTAGAATCAAACGCGCCTAGAGCTTGATAATTTTTTCTGATCATTATTTCCTTCTCATTTAACTCCCTGTATTCACTCTTCTTATGAAGAACAGGTAAAGCTTCCATGCTTTCTAAAGCACCAACCTGAGACTTAGTAAAACGTTTTCGAAAAACTTCTTTTACCCTTTCCGTTCCGAATTCGTCATACCAATCAGGTAATTCCATTGTGTGAGAATCTGCATCATGCACTATTCTATTGTTGATATAAGGCATTTCTCCCTCACTAATTTAAACAAGCTATTTGTTTAGTATATTAAAGGTTTTCTTAAGAAACCAATGATTTGAAAGACAGTTGCAGTTTATAATTATTTATCAACAATATGAATTATCTACTTTCAGAAAAATCTCTCCTAAGCAAATTCAAAGGGAATTTAGG
>CAXFFS010000133.1:0-2482 GCA_964002385.1 uncultured Gammaproteobacteria bacterium
TTTACTGGCTTGGCCTTTAAATATTAAAGCAGAAACCAAACACTACCTTATTGTTGGAGCTGGTATTGTAGGAACAGCAATAGCTTATGCTCTACAACAAGCAGGAGAGAAGGTTACTTTAATAGATAAAGACTTTCCTGCAGCTCATGCAAGCGGCAAAACATTTGCATGGATTAATGCTACCTATCCTAAACAATCTTTTAATTACCATCTATTATCAAGACTAGGTATCAACGTTTACCAAAAATGGGATGCTCATCTTGAATTAAAAATTAACTGGAAAGGTTCTCTGGAGTGGTTTAAGAATAATGATGAAAATCAAAATATGTTAAAGAAAGTTGAAGTAATTCAAAGTTTTGGATCAGAGGCAGAAATTATTAGTAAGGAAGAGGCGTTAGGATATGAACCTAATGTGCTTTTGAATCAAAATCTTATTACAAGATCTCCTAGAGATGGAGTAATCAACCCTGTTCAAGCAATTAAAAAAATGATTCAAGAAATACAAAGTAAAGGAGGTAAAGTTATCTTCCCAGCAGAATTCTTAGAATTAACTGCAAATAAAGGAGGGGTAATAGCAAAGACATCCCATGGGCTAATTAGAGCAGATAAAATTGTCTACGCTTGTGGAACGAATTCAAATCTAGTGGCTCAAGGCAAGTACCTAAAACCTCCAACTCCTGGACTCATAGTCACTAGCAAACCTTTTAAGCAGACTATTAATAAGATCTTAGTTGGACCTGGTGTCCATGTTTATCAAAGAAGAGATGGTGTGGTCATTCTGGGAGAGCAGGGCAAACCACCTACTAATCATGATCAAAGACTTTCTCAAAGGCCTGAAAAGTTTCCAAACCAACCAGTTTCCATTGAACACGGTCAAAGAATTGTAAATTTAGCAGTAAACTTCATTCCACAATTCAAAGATTTAATAATTGAGAAAGTTGAAATAGGATGGAGGCCTCTACCTTTAGATGGAAAACCGGTTATTGGTTTCTTAAATAAATATGAATATTTAGCAACCATGCATAGTGGAATTAGCTTGGCACCAATAGTTGCTGAATTAGTAAGAGATGAATTAATGTTTGATGTTAAAAGTGAGCTACTAAATGATTTTAGACCCCAGCGTTTTTTATAACTTTATTACTAAGTACAAAAAAACCCGGATAAATCCGGGTTTTTTATTGAGACCTTTAATTAAAAGTTGTATCTGTATTGAACCGAGATACTTCTAGGCGGTATCCACTGTAAATAATTCCTTGGACGGTATCCAGGGCTTTCAGCTGAGAACCTGAATGCTTCTGTTCTTTCATCTGTTAAATTATCAATAGAAAGTTGCACGTAAGAGCTCTCTAATTGTACACCTACATTTAAGTTAAGCTTGGTATAGCTAGGCGACATATCTTCATTATCTTCGGCAAAGGTAGCATAACTGTCACCATAGTGATTAATATCAAATCTAGCATAGGCTGGGTTAGAAGCCACGTTGAAATCATAAGTCAAACCCACGTTGTATTGTTGTTCAGCAACATTAGGCAGACGATCGCCTGCAGTAGCTCCTAATGAATCTATGTCATTAGTAATTTCTGCTGACATAAAACTACCTGAAAAGTCCAAATAGAGATTTGATGTTAGGTTGTATGAAAAATCTAACTCTAATCCACTTGTTTCAGCTTCACCACCGTTGTAAGTAAATGACCATCCACAAGCAGGGCGCACTGTTACTTGAATTCCTGTCCAATCTACCCAAAAATAAGTGGCGTTTAAGGAGTAATTATCACCTCTAGATTTAACACCAATTTCAGTATTTTTGGCTTCGTCAGATTTAAACCTTCTGCTAAAGCCTGCTGCTTCAGGATCATTTGCACAAAAGGGAGGTAAAGCTGCATTATTGCCTCCATTTCTATATCCAACAGATGAAACTAAGAAAACAGTTAGATCTTCATCAGGTATGTAAGACAAAGTAAATTTTGGTCTAGTATCTGATTCAGAGCCGTTTTCTTCACTACAAGTAGTACCACTAGCCGAGGTGCCATCACACCCAAGATCTCCTTCATAAAAGATACCGTATTCAGAGCCTTTAAAACCATCAGATAGTTCAAAGTCTCTAAGACCTGCAGTTAAGACAAAATTATCCCATTTAAAATCTACCTGTCCAAAGAAAGCTTTTTCTTCTGTATAGGAATAATAATTGTAACTTCCATAAAGTAAGTAAGGATTATTAAAAGGTGCAGGATAGAGTGTTGGGTCATATCCACCGCTGTGCGAAGTAAATCCCATGTAGCCTGTAACATAATCAAAACCAGCCGCATCGGAAGGTTCAACTTCAGTTGGGCCTGGATCCGAATCAAAACGTTCTTTGTAATAACCAACAGTCCACTCTATATCACCTGGTTTTGAACTGATTCTAAGTTCAGTAGTATCTCGACTACCTGAAGAATTATAATAAAGAATATCAGTGTAAAGGTCATCGGTATCAATCCTAGAC
>CAXFFS010000134.1:0-2371 GCA_964002385.1 uncultured Gammaproteobacteria bacterium
AGAATGAAAGTATGGCCTCTAGGTAGAGAAAGTGAGTCATTAATTTGTAAAAAGCTATTTTGCAAACCAGTTCTAGGTGTACAAAAGTCTATTAATTCTGAAGATGTTCTGAATGTAGGTTCAGGAACTTCTTCTGTCCAATTCACTTTTATTATTAATAAAAAAGGGGATATTGATAATCTAAACATTACTTCATTTGATGGGGCAATGAATAGAAAGCAAGTTAAAACATTTACCAGAAATATTCTATCAAGCCTAAAATATATTCCACTTGAGATAAACGAAAAGGTATACGAAATTCATAACCTTAGAGGTTGGCTTTATTGGAAAATAAGAGATAATTAAATCTGATTAAGCGACAATGAAGCTTCTTTCTTTTTTACTAACCCTATCTATCTTCTTTGCAAGTTTTCAGGCTTCTGCAGCATCCAGAATCATCATAGAAAACGCCACCCTGATTGATGCTGCCGCATTGGCCAGAGAAAACATGACAGTGGTTGTGCAAGGAGATGAAATTAAATATATAGAGAAATCAAACTTAACTAATATTTATATTACAAACAACGATACTGTTATTGATGCCACTGGAAAATTTTTGATCCCAGGCCTTTGGGACGCTCATGTTCATCTTACTTTCATTCCTGAGCTTGATTATGAAACTGCTTATAAGCTCTTTCTAATGAATGGGATAACCAGTGTGCGTGATACAGGAGCAGTTCTTAGCAAACTACAACCAGCAATAGACTTCGCCAATGAAAATCCTCATAAAACACCCAGAGTATTTTTTTCAGGACCATTAATAGATGGTAATCCAAGGGTATACAAGGGAGGGGAGCCTGGATTTCCTGAGTTATCCATTGAGGTGAGTGAAAACACTGACCTTGAAGCTTTGGTCGATGATCTGATTAAAGAAGGGGTCTCCTTCTTAAAAACTTATGAAATGTTATCTCCAAGTACTTTTATTAGGTTGCTTAAAATTGCAAAACAAAAAAATCTTCGTGTTACCAGTCACATCCCCCTGAGCATGGATCTGGCTAATGCAGTGGATGCAGGTTTAGGTGGCATGCAACATATTCGGAATTTGGACCTTGCCTGTGCTGAAAATGCTGAAGAAATCTTAGTGCAAAGGCAGGAGCTGTTAAAAAATTTGGATTTGCTTCCGGGTTCAGCTCTTAGATCAAAAATTCATCAATCACAAAGGTACGCTGCACTAGGCAACATAGATGACAATCGTTGCAATAAAATCATCAAATACTTAGCTACTAATAATGTTTTCCAAACCCCAACCTTGACTATTAATACTGTTGGTTCAAAAAGATTTTTTGCTGACAGTAAATGGCAAGATACTTATAAACTTCTTCCCAGTGAAGTACAGAAAAGTTGGCTAGATGACTCTGTAAATCTCTCGCAACAACCAGTAAGTGATAATAATAAGATGTTTGAAGAGTGGAGTTTCAAAATTGTGAGTTTATTCAATAAACATGGAGTTAAGATCATTGCAGGAACCGACACTCCCATTGGCTTTCTAACACCCGGTTTCAGTTTACATAAAGAGCTCGAATTGCTAGTAGAAGCTGGCTTGACGCCCCTGCAAGCATTAAGGTCTGCTACTATAACTCCAGCTGAGTTTTTTAATTTAGAAAGTAAAATGGGAACCATACAAACAGGAAAATACGCTGACCTTGTAATTTTGAATAGCAATCCGCTCAAAGACATTAAGAACACACAAGATATTTACAAGGTCATTTTAAAGGGCCACATTCAAAACTAATAAACATGCCTTTAGTAAAACCCCTATCACCAGAAGCCAATTTAGAAGTCAAAGAACTGGCAGAGTTTTTTAATGAGACTCTTGGATTTTGTCCAAACTCAGTTTTAACAATGCAAATTAGACCTGAGGTGGCTTCTGCTTTCATTGGTTTAAATAAAGCAGTCATGGAAAATCACGGCACAGTTACTTCTGCTTTAAAAAGGATGATAGCTTGGGTAAGCAGTAATGCAGCGGGGTGTAGATACTGCCAGGCGCACGCAATTAGAGCGGCTGAAAGATACGGAGCTAATTCAGAGCAACTTGAAAATATTTGGGAATACAGAACGCATGAAGCATTTAATGAAGCGGAAAGGGCAGCATTAGATTTTGCTTTGGCGGCTTCTCAAACACCTAACGCGGTTGATGCAGAGCTGGAAGAAAGATTACAGAATCATTGGGATGAAGGAGAAATAGTTGAGATTCTAGGAGTTATATCTCTATTCGGGTATCTGAATAGATGGAACGACAGCATGGGTACCAGCATTGAAGCAGGGGCAATAGAATCAGCAGAAAAATATTTAACTAAAAATGGCTGGAATAAAGGTAAGCATAATTAAGCTA
>CAXFFS010000135.1:0-2082 GCA_964002385.1 uncultured Gammaproteobacteria bacterium
TTTTGGCCATTAATTTTATAGTTATCTCCATCTTCAACAGCTTTAGTACTGAGGCTAGCCAAATCAGATCCAGAACCAGGCTCACTGTAGCCTTGGCACCACCAAATCTTCCCTTTGACTATGCTAGGAATATGTTCCAATTTTTGTTCATGTGAAGCAAACTCAAGAAGGGCAGGACCCAACATCCATATTCCGAAACTTGCTAGAGCAGGTCTCGCTCCGATGGAAAACATTTCCTCTTGAAGTACTTTATTTTCTTCATGAGTTAAGCCTCCACCTCCGTACTCACTTGGCCACATAGGGCAGGTCCAACCTTTATCACCCATTCTTTCTAACCAAACTTCTTGATCAGGATGGGAAAATGCGGGATTTCTACCACCCCAGCTGACATCACCTGGCTTTCTCATTTCAGGTGGGCAGTTTGATTCTAACCAATCTTTAGTTTCTTCTCTAAAAGCTTGAAGATCACTCATAATTTTCCTTTAAAGTTTATTTGCAAATTTTGATTATAAGGATAATCTAAGCATAACTAAACAATTTCTAAACGGGGAGAAAGAAAATGAAAGCTTATCAAGTAGTAGAAAATGGAAAACCTCTTGAAGAGAAAGAACTAGAAACGCCTGAACCTAAAGGAAAAGAGATATTGCTTAAAACAGTTGCCTGTGGAGTGTGCCACTCTGATGTTCATATTCATGATGGCTATTTTGATTTAGGAGGAGGAGTTCAATTGCCCTCACCACTTCCTGAAGGTAAACCATTAACTATGGGTCATGAGATTTTTGGAGAAGTTGTGGCAACAGGAGAAGATGTAGAAGGAATAAATATTGGTGAAAAATATATAGCTTACCCTTGGATGGGATGCGGTGATTGTGATCTTTGTAATGATGATATGACTCATTATTGTATGAACAATTCAAATCTAGGTATACACGTAGGTGGAGGATATGGAGATCATGTTCTAGTTCCAGATAGAAAATACTTATTTGATGCAGCAGATACACCAGATAACTTAGCAGGAAGCTATGCTTGTCGTGGCTTGACTGCATATAGTGCTTTAAAAAAGGCAGGACCTTATACAAAAGACAATTCTTTAGTAATTGTTTCCGCTGGAGGTCTTGGGTTGTTAGCTTTAAAGATTGCAAAAGCTGCTTATGGCATCAATCCTATAGTCGTAGACATTGATGATGAAAAACTCGGAATGGCAAGACAACTAGGTGCTTCAGCAACTATTAACTCTTCAGAAGAAGGGGCTGCTGAGAAATTATTAGAATTAACTGAAGGAGGTGCAAGATCAATAGTAGATTTTGTTGGAGCCGAGGCTTCTGTTAACTTTGGTTATAACTTATTAGCTAGAGGTGGTACTTATGTTGTAGTAGGTCTTTTTGGAGGACAATTAACCCTTCCTTTGCCCATGCAAGCTCTATTTGAGAAGAAACTTATGGGTTCTTATGTGGGAAGTTTAGGGGATATGGAAGAATTAATGGAATTAGTTGTAGCTGGTAAGATAGAGCCAGTTGCTGTTGAAACAAGAGATGTTTCTCAAGCTAATAGAACTCTTGAAGAAATGAAAGAAGGGAAATTATTAGGACTAGTGGCCCTAACTCACAATTAGCTTATTTCTCTGAAAAAACCTTTCCAATCTGTTCATGGATGACTAGGTCAGCTATGGGATCAAAATCTGTTGGCTCATTATTAATGATAATTAGATTTGCTCCAATATCCTTAGCCAATTTTGGAAAACCTGCTGCAGGAAATACAACCAAAGAAGTTCCAATAGTTATAAATAAATCGCATGTTAAGGTTTTTCTTTGAGCAATTTGCATTCCTTCTTCTGGCATTGACTGACCGAAGGAGATAGTGGCGGTTTTGATAATTCCACCACATGAATCACAATAAGGAATAGTTCCATCCTTAAGAAAAGCTTCTTTGATTGGTTTAAGCTCATATCTTTTACTGCAATCTAAACAGCTTGCATATGATGCATTTCCATGAATTTCTGTGATTTTATTATCTGGAACCCCGGCATCTTGATGGAGATTATCTACATTCTGAGTAATTAAGTAGGCAGATTCATGTTTGCTT
>CAXFFS010000136.1:0-1987 GCA_964002385.1 uncultured Gammaproteobacteria bacterium
TATAGTTGTAAGTATCTGGATGAAACATCCCTTCTAAAGAATTTATTTCCAAACCTAAATTAGACCTGATCTTATTTTTATCTTCAAAATTTTTATCTTTCTTTAAAGCATCATTGTTTTTAAATAAATCTATAAGTTCATTAATTGTTGAACCTTCTTTCAACCTTATTTGATGATAGTAAACAGTTCCCTCAGAAATTTTTTGAATTAATTGAATTGCATTATTGCCTTGGGAAATTAAATATTCTCCAGCTTTAATATCATCAGATCTTTTGAAAACTTTTACGTATCCTTTCAAAATTAAAGGTCTATTAACTAATTCTTGTTCATTTAATCTGTCAATCACTTGGTTAAGGCCATACCCCTTCTCTATTTCAATCATAGTTGTTTCATTTACTGGGAGCGGTCTGTACAGAGTAAAAATTAGCAATCCTATCAGTGATACTAAAATTACAAGGATTACCTTGTTTACTAACGATTGAGAAAATGACACTAAGTTATTTTAACTCAGAGAAGACTAGAGTCGCGTTGGTTCCTCCAAATCCAAAAGAATTAGAGATAGTTTTAGAAATTGGTATTTCTGTAGCATTGTTAGCTGAATAATTTAAATCACAACCATCACTTGGATTATCTAGATTAATAGTCGGCGGAACTACATTGTCTCTGATTGCAAGGATGCTGTAGATTGCTTCTACTGCTCCTGCAGCCCCTAAAAGATGACCAGTCATAGATTTAGTAGAGCTAACAATGAACTTTGAATAGTCATCCCCAAAGACTTTCTTAATAGCTGAGGTCTCTGCCTGATCTCCTGCAAGAGTTGAAGTACCATGTGCATTGATATACTGAACATCGTTAGAATTAACCTTGGCATCTTTTAAAGCATTCTGCATAGCCAATACAGCTCCTTCAGCAGTTTCAGGAGGAGAAGTCATATGATAAGCGTCTGCGCTCATGCCAAAACCAATTATTTCTGCATAAATTTTTGCATCTCTTGATTTTGCATGTTCAAGCTCTTCGAGCATTAAACAACCTGCTCCTTCTCCTATAACAAAACCATCTCTATCTTTGTCCCAAGGCCTGGATGCTTTTTGAGGGCAATCATTTCTAGTTGATAAAGCTTTAGCAGCATTGAAGCCAGAAACTGAAAGAGGAGTAATTCCCATCTCTGCGCCTCCAGTCAACATCATTTCTGCGTCGCCATGCACTATGCTTCTAAAAGAATAGCCTATGGAGTGACTACCGCTAGAGCAAGCACTTACTATTGAAATATTAGGGCCTTTAAAACCAAATTTTATGGACACGTATCCAGAAACCATATTGATAATGGAACCTGGAACAAAGAAAGGGGATATTTTTTTAGTACCTGATTTAGCTAAAATAGTAGCAAAGTTTTCTATAGTTCCGAGTCCACCAATTGCAGAGCCAATAGAAACTCCTATTCTTTCTAAATTAACATTATTTTTATCTATACCTGAATCCAGTACACACTCTTTAGAAGCTGCTACCCCATATTGTATGAACTTGTCTAAGCGTCTTATTTCTTTTTTTTCAAGATATTTTTCAGCTTCAAAAGAAGGCAGGCTAGCTGCAAATTTTGTGTCAAAATCTGTAACATCAAAGTAAGTAATTGGTTTAACAGGGTTCATTCCTGAAAGTAGATTTTTCCATGAATCCTCTACCTCATTACCTACAGGTGAAAGAAGACCTAGTCCAGTAATGACTACCCTTCTTGAAGACATTTTAATGGTTACCTAGAAGTTCTAGGTTGTTAAGAATTACTATTTATATAATCAACAGCGTTTTGTACGGTCGCTATTCCTTCAGCCTCTTCATCAGGAATTTCGATTTCAAATTCTTCTTCAAAAGCCATAACTAATTCAACCGTATCTAGTGAATCAGCTCCTAAATCATCTATGAAAGAAGCTGCTAATTTAGCTTCTTCTTCTGATACTCCTAATTGTTCACAAACTATTTTCTGTACTCTTTC
>CAXFFS010000137.1:0-1848 GCA_964002385.1 uncultured Gammaproteobacteria bacterium
AAAAGTTGATTGATTAGATAATTCTAGTTAAATTAAAGATAATTATTTTTCATTAAAACTATGAAAGTACCAATTGAATTTACTGAAGACTTTGTTGAGGAAAACTCTCCTCATGATAAACAGATATACAGAGATTTCTTAAGTTCAGGTGAACCCTTTCGTTCAATCATGAAGAATAACCCTTGGTTAATGCCCCCAGATATCAAGAAGCCTCTCGAATGGGGCACAGGTAGATATTGGGATACCACAGTAGCTAGAAAACATGATTATTGGAAGGACTTAGATTTACCTGAAGAAACTAAAGACATTAATCAAATGCGAAGGGATATCAAAGAGTGGGGGTTTTGTCTAATTGAAGATGCCATGTCCAAGGAGCAATGCGCACGTTTTTTGGGTAGATTACTGGATCAAGCTGAGGGGGAAAGACTTGCTGGTGTCGATCAACCAACCCCTTCAGGGCAATACGTAAATACTCTAATTAATAAAGGAGAGGTGTTTGCCCAATGTATTGAACAAAATCCAGAAGCGGTACAAGCAGGTCCTGTAATTGAACAAATTATGGACGAAACTCTTGGAAAAGGATGGATATGTCATAGTTTTCTTTCCAATGGGGCGGACCCTGGAGGTTATCCGCAAGGACTTCATATCGATCAAGGCCCTCTTCTCCCCTGGGTTACCGAAGAAGCGCCTGCTTTATTTAACACAATGTACATCCCACAAGATATTAATGAAGAAAACGGGGGAACTTTAGTCATTCCGGGCAGCCATAAGTTACTCATTGAAGCAGGAAGCGGAGGCAAGGTAGGCAAGCTCCCTCCTGCCATAAACTTGGAAGCAAAGGCAGGAACCATCATGCTTTTCGATGGAAGAATGTTGCATGGTACTGGATCAAATAGAACTAATAAACAGAGATTTGTAGCTACCATGAGTAATGTGAAAGCTTGGACTAGAACCCAAGAAAACTGGGTAATTTCTGTGGCACCTGATGTATTAGAGAATGCTAGTCCAAAACTACTCCATAGGATTGGATTACAAGCTTTAACTTATGGTGCCACCATAGAGGGTTTTGGCTTAGGGGCTCCAGGAAGAGTAGGAGATCAATGGGGTAGTATTAAACAATTCAGAACTGCCTATGATAAGGGCGAATACGAAAGGGTTAGAGAATTATCAGGAAAGTCTTCTAAAAAGGACTTGAATAAAAAATATACTGTCAGGGAAGCAGTTAAAAAAGCCAGAGAGTCAGTTAAAAAATAATTAAGCAGCCTTTAAGGGGAGGGCATTTTAGGTTTGGTTCCTATAATGCCGATATTCTCAAGCCTGTCTATTTCCTTTTGATTCAATTCTAGAATTTCTGTAAGAATTTCTTGGTTGTGTTGTCCGAGAGTTGGAGCAGGAGTTTTTATTGGCAATCTTTCTCCATTCACTTTAAAAGGAGCTGAAGGATTTGGCTGATTACCTACCACGGCTCTGTCTAGCCATTGCCAAAAGTTTCTAGAATTAAGGTGTGGGTCGTTAAGCAGAGTCGACATAGTATGAGTAGCTGCAGCTGGGATTTTAGCGTCTTGCAAAACATACATTAGTTTTTGAGCTTCTTTTGAAGAGGTCCATTCATTTATAATTTTATCCAGGTCATCAAGTTTAGAGAGTCTATCCTCTAGATCCCCAAATTCTTTTAAAGGTGCTCCAACCAGTTTCTGAAAGCTCAACCACTGATCCTCATTTAATATTTGTATCACAATCCATTTATCCTCTCCTGCACAATGGTACACACCGTTAGGGGCAAAAAATTCTGACCTATTTCCGTTTCTTTCAGGTTCCTTGCCATTAGCAGTAAATTCAGTAATGCCA
>CAXFFS010000138.1:0-1820 GCA_964002385.1 uncultured Gammaproteobacteria bacterium
TGTCTTTGATAAACCAGCCCAAAGCCCTAGTTATTATTAAGGTGTCTATGGAAAAGTAGAAGAGGCAATAGCCTGTCATCATCAGAAGCCATGGAATCCAGTTAACAGCAGCAAAAACTACTAGCATATATTCAACCAAAGACAGGCCTTCTCTTAAAGCAGCTCCATTTAAGCGGTAGTAAATATAATAAAAACACGCTATAGCTATTCCAAATAACAAGATCTTTCCGATCCTATTAGATTTTTTAGGGTTTACTTCTGGATTATTTTCAGATGTGCTCAATTTTTGCTCTAGTTAAAGGGGTTCAAGTCTTCCCAGGCCCATAAGTTTAAGTTACATTAGAAGATCATGTTTAATTGGTCAACAATTCTTCCTCAGCCTAATAATAACTATTCAGGCTCTAAGATTTCTCTTTATTATCTGGTGTTATTAGCTTGTATGTTTACTTTTCGAGGTTGTGTACATTATTTTGCTCCCGACGGAGGTAATGGAATTATTGCAGGCATACCTTTAGAAACTTACCCTGAAGGAGCTGTCCAAGTTATTAATACGCACGCAGGTAATTTTGGAAGGTACCATTTGATAGAAGCAGTATTGGCTTGGCTGATTATTTTTAGATGGAGGGCTTTGATCCCAATTTTTTTTCTATATCTTGGAATAACTGAGATTATGGGAATTATTTTAATAACTTGGAAGCCCTTACCCGTTACACCACCTGGGGAAATAGGAGCTTATCTGTTATTTCCTATTACTTTGGTTGCCTTTCTGTTATCTGTCAGACAAGCAAAGTGATCCTCAACCAAGAACAACTCTCTTTTTTTAAGGTTAATGGATACCTCATACTTCCAAAGATTTTAGAACCGGATCTTTGTGAGAAAGCGCGTGATTTACTTTGGTCGTCTTTACCCAAAGAAACAAATATCAAAAGAGAAGACCCTTCAACTCATGTAGGGCCCTTTATTGAAAAAGACTCAGAAGAAGATGTGACTAATCTCAGACAGGGATATAAGTGGCAACTTAGATCAATAGGTACAGATCAGTTGATGATTGATCTTGTCTATTCAGAAGTCTTACAGCTAATAGCAGAAGAGCTTTTGGGCAAAGATACTTTAGTAAAACCCAAAGTGGGCGGGAAGACCATGGGGCAACAAGGTGCTGCATGGCCAGGTGGTCCAGTAGATCCAGCCTTAGGCAACGAGGGAGCCAGAGGTATCTACGCAACACTTCCTTATGGAGATAAAGAAAGGGAACCTGATTTTTGTCACAGTGATGGACATCCTTTCAATTTGAGCTTGGTTGGTTTAATTGATGATGTTCTCCCTAATGGAGGTGCCTTTAAGGTTTGGCCAGGTTCGCATAAAAAACTTTACCCAACATTTCAAATGCAATACGACCAACCCAGAATAGCTTATTACGAACACTTGCCATCTTATAAAGGCATAATTCAGTCGGAGGCATATGAAGAAGAAATTAAAAAAGTGATGGAAGATACGAAACCTGTTGACTGTTGCGGCTCGGAAGGAGATGTAGTTTTATGGCATCATCGATTAGCACACATGGCAGGACACAACTATTCCAATAAAATGAGACTAGCAGTTCTGGGTGATTTTATTAAACAGGATCTGGATGAGAATAGAGCCAAGCCACCTCAAGAAAACATGTGGCAAGATTGGTCAGAAAGTTTAAATGCTGCCCCCGAAACATATTCCGATGAAATGGCAAGATCACAAAAGTTGATTGATTAGGTAATTCTGGTTAAATTAAAGATAATTATTTTTCATTAAATCTATGAAAGTACCAATTGAATTTACTGAAGACT
>CAXFFS010000139.1:0-1809 GCA_964002385.1 uncultured Gammaproteobacteria bacterium
TTTACTTCTGCTGGGATAGCCTAGTTGATAAACAACTTCAAACGGGCCCCTCCCCTTAGTATATTTTGCTCCTCGACCCTCTTCATGGGCTAGTAGCCTAATCTCTAGATTATTAGTTATACCAGTATATAAAGAATTGTCTCCGCACTTTAAGATATAAACGACCCAAGACAAAAGAAATTAACCCGAGCTGGCTGTTAAGTAAGCTTCTCTAGTTTTGAAGTCTAAAACAGTCGCATTTATGCAGAACCTGGGCTTTCCATTTGGTCCATCCGGAAAGACATGTCCTAGATGTATACCTGAAGCTTTAGATCTTAATTCAGTTCTTACCATCCCAAAACTGGTATCTAAATGTTCTGTTACTGTTCCTTCAATCGCTTTCGTAAACGAAAGCCAACCTGTTCCTGAATTAAATCTATCTTTAGTATCAAAGAGAGCTATTCCACTTAGTTTATCTGTAAAAACACCGTCAGGAGTATTCTTAAAAATCTGATACTCTTTGCAATACCTGGCGTCAGTACCTTGATTAAATGCCACACTAAAAGACTCAGTTTCACCTAATTTAAATAAGCCCAAGATTTTGTAAAAAGTCTGGGCCTCCATATAGCCCTTCTTTCCATATACTTCCTTTCCATTCTCTAAAAATAAAACCGTAGGAGTTGCCCAAGTTTCGGTCTTGACCTTAAGTCCCTTGAGCTCTGAAGCCGTACGGAAAGATAAGGGTATTGTTCCTTTATAACTAGATAGTACATTCTCCCTGAATTTTTCACAGTAAGGGCAAGACTCTGATTCAATTACTACTATTTGCTTTCCTTTTTGAAGCATAGAATTGTCTATTTCTTCAGGACTTTGAAGCTCTTTAAATACCACTCCTGTGGAATGATCAGGACAATAACCATTCGGATTTTTAACTAAATAATCCTGGTGATACTCTTCCGCATAATGAAATTCCTCTAATGGTTTAATCTTGGTTGTAATTTTTCCGTATCCTCTAGAACTCATGAGGACTTGAAATTCATTTCGAAGCCTTTGAGCTATTTCTCTTTGTTGATCATTAATAGTAAGTATTACAGATCGGTATTGAGTACCTATATCATTCCCTTGACGATTAAGCTGTGTGGGATCATGACCTTCAAAGTAATCTTCCAAAATTTCTTCTACAGAGACCACATTTCTATCAAAGACAACAAGGACAACCTCAGCGTGATTGTTAGGGTTAAATCTATTTTTTGATTTGGTTATTTCTCTATAAGTTGGCTTAACTCCCTTGCCGTCTGCATAGCCTGATACAGCACTGACCACTCCAGGTATGGCTTCGTATCTTTTTTCTTCTCCCCAAAAACATCCAGATCCCAAAACAATGCTCTCGAGATGACTGGTAGCTTGGATCTTTTCTTCAGCTTCCGAACTTAATCCAAAACTAAATAACAAGATTAAAAATAGAAAAACAGTTTTCATTTGTAAAAGAGTTACTTGGAAAAGAAGTGAAGATTGATCAAGTTTTTGAAAATGGAACATATGTTGATACTGCAGCTATTACAAAAGGCAAAGGATGGCAAGGTGTTATCTATCGATGGGGCGCAAAAAGAAAACAACATAAATCAAGAAAGTCTGTTAGAGAAATTGGTTCTTTAGGACCTATTTCTCCACAAAATGTCATGTACACAGTTCCTAGAGCAGGTCAAACAGGATTTCATCAAAGAATTGAATATAATAAAAGAATCATGGTAATGAGTAACACGGACAAAGAAGAATTTAAAATAAATCCTGATGGAGGGTACAAACATTTTGGAAATGTTAATGGTGATT
>CAXFFS010000140.1:0-1802 GCA_964002385.1 uncultured Gammaproteobacteria bacterium
GTAAAAAAAGAAAAAATATTTTATAAGTGTGGATGGTCACCTTTTGAGAGTTATACTTTTAAATCAAGAATAATAGAAACCATAGTTAATGGAGAGAGAATATATAGTCAGGGAAAAATTTTATCTGACACAATAGGAAAAAAACTAGAATTTACAAGGGGATAAAAAATGAGTTTTAAAGAATATGATAATTACGACGCTTTAGGCCTTGCCGAGTTAGTTAAGAACAAAGAAGTTTCCGCTGAAGAATTATTAGAGGAAGCTATGCAAAGGACAGAGAAAGTAGACGATCAAATTAATGCTGTAGTTTTAAAGCATTACGACGAAGCAAAAGCAATGATAAAAGGTGGTTTACCTGAAGGACCTTTTACCGGAGTGCCATATCTTTTAAAAGATCTACATGTCCTTCTTACAGGAACAAAGACCACTTATGGTTCAAAGTTCTTTAAAGATTATGTAGCGGATCACAACAGTACTTTAGTGGACAGATACCTTGAAGCGGGCTTAGTTATCTTTGGTAAGACTAATAGTCCAGAATTTGGATTAACAGTAACAACTGAACCTGAGCTTTATGGTCCTACTAGAAACCCTTGGAATCTAGATCATTCAGCAGGTGGTTCAAGTGGTGGTGCAGCATCAGCGGTAGCATCAGGAATACTACCCATGGCTAATGCAAGTGATGGGGGAGGTTCCATAAGGATTCCAGCATCATGTTGTGGTCTAGTAGGTTTAAAGCCAACTAGGGCAAGAACCCCTATGGGTCCAGATAGAGGCGAAGGATGGGCTGGTCAATCTATCAGCCATTGCGTATCTAAGTCTGTGAGAGATACAGCAGCACTTTTAGATGCCACATCTGGATTTTCTCCAGGTGATCCTTATGCTCCAACTGAGCCTTCAGGAACTTTTCTTTCTGCCAGTGGGAAAGATCCAGGTAAGTTAAAAATTGCCTTACATCTACCCACAGATACAGTAAAGATTGATGAAGATGTTCTTGCTTCTATCAAGAACACAGCTGAACTTTGTGAATCTTTAGGACACCATGTTGAAGAAGCTTCACCAAAACCAGATATAGGAGCACTCTCTGAAGCAATAGGGGTAATAATTTCGGCAAATGTATCTCTGGCCTTACAACAAAGAGCAGATGCTTTAGGAACAGAGGTCACGCCAGACGTTGTAGAGAATATCACTTATAGGATGTACGAGAATGGAAAGGCTTTTACAGCAGATCAATATGCAAAAGCCACTCTAATAAATCATCAAGCAGGCAGAGTATTAGGTAATTTTATGGAAGATTATGATCTTATTCTTAGCCCAGTTCTGGCTAAGCCCCCAGTAAAAATAGGAGAGATTGATATGTCTTCAAAAGATGTAGCAACATACATTGAAAGACTGTCTTCTTACTCTAGTTTTACCGGAATTTATAATCAAACAGGTCAGCCAAGCATTTCTCTTCCACTTGGCTTTAGTAAAAATGACTTACCTATAGGTTCTATGCTCACTGCTAAATTTGGAAATGATGAATTACTAGTCTCTATTTCCTCTCAAATAGAAAAGGCAGCTCCTTGGGCTGATAAAAAACCGCCAGTCTATTCAAGTTAAGTGAATCCAGAAATTCACCCTGACAACAAAGGTTTTTCTTGGTCTGTACCTGAGGGCCCTTATCAATACTTATCGGAAAAGCAAGTAAAACAGTATGATGAAAAGGGGTATCTCGTGGTAGAAAATGCCTTCGATACAGATCTTATGTCAGAAGTCTGTAATCTTATAGATCCTTTTGAAGAAAAGGTTACCGAGGTATTGAG
>CAXFFS010000141.1:0-1801 GCA_964002385.1 uncultured Gammaproteobacteria bacterium
AAATAGGGTTAAAAGATTCCAAGAATTCTTACAATCAAAGGGCCATGTGGTTACCATAAGATCAACAAGGGGAGACGACATCATGGCCGCATGTGGTCAACTAGTAGGAAAGGTTAATGACAAGACCAGACGTAAAGAAAGGAAAAAAAAGAAAGAGTTAATTAAAACTAAATCAATTTAAAGGACTTAAAAATGAATAGAGTATTGCAACACCTTGGATCTAAATACCCAATCATTCAAGCTCCTATGGGCTGGATTGCACGAAGCAAACTGGCCTCGGCAGTATCTAATGCGGGGGGCTTTGGCGTGATAGAGACCTCATCAGGAGAGGTAGAAAATTGTAAAGCTGAAATAAAAAAAATGGCTGAACTTACGGACAAGCCCTTTGGTGTAAATTTGCCACTGCTTTTTCTACGAGACGACAGCATGGTAGATTTCTGTGTTTCTCATGGGGTAAAGTTTGTAACCACCTCTGCAGGAGACCCCTCTAAATACATAGACGTTTTAAAATACGCTGGCATAACTGTTTATCATGCTGTTCCAAGCGTGGAAGGCGCTATAAAGTCCGCAAATGCTGGAGTCGATGGCTTGGTAGTAGAAGGAACAGAGGGGGGAGGGTTTAAAAATCCAGAAGAAGTAGGCCTATTAGTGCTTATTCAAGCAATAAGAAAGGAATTAGATTTACCAATAATAGCAGCTGGGGGCATTGTTGATGGAACAGGAATGGCCGCAGTGTTTGCTGCAGGAGCTGAAGGAATACAAATGGGAACAAGATTTGTATCAAGTAAGGAGAGCCCCGTACACGATAACTTTAAAAATAAAATTCTAGACTCAAAGATTCAAGGAACCTGGATTTTGAATAAAAACTCTAAGCCAGTAATAAGGGCCCTCAGAACAGACTTCACTAAAAAAATCCATGAAGCGGGCATGATGGAAATGAACGACATGTCAAACATACAAGATTTATATTTTGGAGGGGACATGAATGCAGCTCCGGCCTTATCCGGTCAGTCTGTGGGCCTAATAGATGAGGTTAAATCAGTTAAAGACATCATAAACCAGACAGTTTCTGAATTTAATGAAGCCTGCACTAATCTTTCTAAGTACAAACTTGAAGTCTAAAGAGTTAATTTAGTTATAGATCGCCCTCTGCCCTGACCTCGCTTTGATTGATGGTGAATTCTTCTCCATATCTGGCTTCTAATTTTTTTTGATTTTCCAAAATGACTTCAACCGGGTCCAGCTTAAGGGCCATACAGGCTGTAACCCAGTACCACATGATGTCGCCAAGCTCTCTCTTCATATGAAATATGTTTTCTTGATCGGCCGGCTTTCCTTGTAGGAACATTTTTTTGACTATCTCTACAAACTCTCCTCCCTCACTACTCAAGCCAAGGGCAGCAGTCATTAATCTAGGAACATCAATGTCAGAATTATCTTGAATTTCCTGTAAAGAAGCCTTAAGAGCTTTAATGTCTAGGCTTGGATTACTTGTTACTTTGGTTACAAAATCGCAGTAGGTATCAAAGAATTCTTTTGGATCTGTCATGGTGTTTCCTATGATTTATCTTAACTTAAGGGGAACCAATTCTCATGGGTTTTTTTTCAACTTTTTTAAAAACCTCTTTAAAGCTAAACCATATAAAATAGACAGGTGGATGTTTCTGATATATTGAATAATCTTAATGATGCTCAAAGAAAGGCAGTAACATCTGAGTCTCCCCATTTGCTCGTGTTAGCTGGCGCTGGATCTGGCAAAACAAGAGTCATTGCACATAGAGTAGCTTGGTTAGTTCAGGCC
>CAXFFS010000142.1:0-1686 GCA_964002385.1 uncultured Gammaproteobacteria bacterium
GACCAATTTCCCTTCTTTTAGGTCCAGCCAAGAAGTTGGCCTCACCAACAGAATATGGTGGGAAATTATAGTGGAGCATAAATTGATCTTTAAACTCTCCTTCAAGGGCATCAATTAACTGGGCTTGTCTAGGTGAACCTAGAGTTGCCGTCACTATTGCTTGAGTTTCACCCCTTGTAAACAAAGCTGAGCCATGTGTATTTTTAAGAAGGCCTGCTTCAACAGATATAGGTCTAACCGTATCCAAATCTCTGCCGTCAATTCTTGCCTCTCCATTAAGAAGTCTAGTTCTTACAATCTTTTTTTCTATTTTTTTAAAAGCATCTAATAAGTCTGATTCAGTAATTTCAGAATCATCCTCTTTTGCTAATTTTTGTTCAATGAGCTTTTCTTTAATTTTAGAAATAGCTTGGACTCGTTCTTGTTTGTCTTTTATTAGATATGCTTTAGTGATGTTTTCTGAAAAAGTTTCTTCTACAGATTTAAGTAAATCTTCATCTATGATTTTTGGTTCATATTCAAAAGGTTCTTTCCCGACTTCTTTGGCCATCTCTTTTATAGCTTCTATAACCTCTTGCATTTCTTGATGAGCAAAAAGTATGCCCCCTAACATTTGATCTTCAGTAAGTTCTTTAGCTTCTGACTCGACCATAATTACTGCGGCGTCACTGCCAGCTATTACCATGTCTAAATAGGAATTTTCCATTTCACTTCTTTTAGGATTAATAGTGTATTGACCTTCTATAAAACCTACCCTTGCAGCACCTAAAGGTCCTTCAAAAGGCAGACCTGAGATAGCTAAAGCAGCAGAAGCTCCTAAGAAGGAAAGAACATCTGGATCTTCATCCTTGTCAGAAGAGAGAACTGTGCAAATCACTTGTACCTCATATAAGAAATCCTGCTTAAACAAAGGACGAATTGGTCTGTCTATAAGCCTTGAAGTCAAAGTTTCTTTTTCAGTAGGTCTTCCTTCTCTTTTAAAGAAGCCACCTGGAATTTTTCCTGTGGCATAAGTCTTCTCTAGGTAATTAACTGTGAGAGGAAAAAAATCTTGATGTTCGCCAGGTGGCTTTCCTACAACGACTGTTGAAAGAACCTGTGTATTACCAGAAGAAACTAATACTGCTCCGGTAGCTTGTCTTGCCACTTTACCCGTTTCAAAAATGATTTCATTATTCCCAAGCTTTGTTGTTTTTTTGTAATTTTCCATAAGTTTTTTTTATTTATATACAAACTACTTTAAGGTAGTTATTAATGAGGAGTAATTAGTTTTATCTTCTTAGTCCAAGCTCACTTAAGAGATTAGAGTAGGTTTCAGGCTTCTTCTTTTTCAAATAATCGAGGAGTTTTCTTCTTTGGTTCACCATTCTTATCAGACCTGTTCTTGAATGGTGGTCTTTAGAATTTTCTGCGAAATGAGATTGAAGAGAGTCTATATTAGCTGACAAAAGAGCTATTTGTACTTCCGGAGACCCAGTATCGCTACTTGATCTTCCAAATCTTGAAACTATTTCCTTTTTGTTAGAATTATCTAAAACCAAATTTTTTCCTTTTATATTGAAGGTGAAGCAGAATATTTTTGTGTATTTATGAGCCTTTTAGGCGATACCTTCATGGAAGAATCAACACTTCCGATTCCTATAAACGAACCTTCTTTTTCGTATAATCTTACTATTCCTTCTTTTT
>CAXFFS010000143.1:0-1665 GCA_964002385.1 uncultured Gammaproteobacteria bacterium
GATAAGGATGAGTATCAAGTAAATTAGGGCTCCAACCTTTTACATCCTGATTTAGCATATATATTCGGGTATAGGTATAAATGGGGATTATGGGCAACTCGTCTATCAAAATCTTTTCAGCTTTGTAAAAGTTCTTAAATCTCTCATCTTGGGAAGGGCTTTGAGCAGCTTTTACTAATAAATCATCATACTCACTGTTGGACCAACCAGTCTGGTTATTGCCTCGGCCGGTAACCATCATATCCAAAAAAGTTTTGGGATCTACATAGTCACCAATCCATCCTGCCCTAGCAATACTGTAATCGCCTATGGACTGTCTAGATAGATAGACCTTCCAATCAGTATTTGTTAGTTGCACATCAATATTCAAGTTTTCTTTCCACATCTGCTGAATAGCTTGGGCCAATTTCTGGTGACCTTCACTAGTGTTATAAAGCAGTTCAAATGTAGGGACCTTTTCTTTAGAAATTCTCGCTTCATCAAGAAGGGATCTGGCTAATTCAGGATTAAATTCTAATGAGGTAGGAGGATAGTAGCTATTTGGGTCAGGTGGAGTGAAAGAGAAAGCTGGAAGTTGTCCGCCTTTAGAGACATTTTCAACAATTTCTTTTCTATCAATAGATAAGGAGAGAGCTTTTCTTACAAGCTTATTATCAAAAGGTTCCTTTTTAACATTTACTCTCAAGTAATAGGTTCCGTAATAAGGGTCAATATGAATTAAATCTGGGTATTCCTTTGTATAAACTGGAACTTTTTCTAGGGGGACTGTTGAAGTGACATGTAGCTGGCCGGCTCGAAACATCAAATCTTCTCTTGTTGCGTTATCCACAGGAAAAAAATGAATTTCATTAAGTTTCACTTGTTCTGCATTCCAATAAAGACTATTTTTCTTTACTTTAAGTACTTTATTTAATTGCCATTCTTTTAAGGTGAAAGGCCCATTTCCAATAAAGTTACCTGGACGCGTCCATAGACTTCCCAAGGTGTCTATTTCACCAAATTTTTCTATGGTGGGCCTGTGAACAGGTCTAGTGGTGTAATGTGCCAATAGCCCAAGAAAATATGGAGCTGGATTCTTTAATTTAACTAAGAGCTGTTGAGAGCTAAGTGCTTTAACACCTACCTTAGTGAAATCCGTAATGATCCCTTGATTGAACTCTTCTGCATTAACAACATCGTATAACATATCAGGATACTTAGAACCTAATGAAGGGGTAAGCATTCTTTCCCAAGCCCAAACAAAGTCTGAAGCAGTTACGGGGTCACCGTTAGACCAAACAGCGGTATCTCTTAAGTTAAAAGTATAAGTTTTACCGTCTTCAGAAATATCCCAACTTCTTGCCACACCAGGTAAGGGATCTAGACCTTCTGGATGACGGATAACTAAACCTTCCAACAGTGCCATCAAGATATGACTCTCAGGGACACCTGTTACCGTGTGAGGATCCAAATCTTTAGGCTCAGTACCATTACCGAAATAAAGTATCTGTTCTTCGAGAGCAGAATCTACTTTTGACTCTGTGCCCCCACAAGCACTTAAGATTAAAACTAAGAATAAAAAGACAACGTTAATTTGTTTCATAGATTAGAAATATTAGTGGTAGAGAAGCAGTCTATTTTATCACTTATTATTTTTTAATAATTGAGATCCACTTGTTAAAAAAA
>CAXFFS010000144.1:0-1664 GCA_964002385.1 uncultured Gammaproteobacteria bacterium
TCCGTCTCCTACAAAAAAAGAGCCCTGTGAATAATTTACTTTTTTAAATTCATACAAGTACAGGGCTTTTTCAGAAGCTGATATCAACTGTTCTTCATCGAATTCAAATTCGCCTATATAAATTTGTTCCATATGAGCATTGATCAAAACAGTGACTTCTGCGCATTTAAATTCTCTGTTAATACCTTGAGCTAATATCTGCATACTCGAAACAGAAATAGCAGGTATGCCTATGCTGTAAGCTAAACCTTGAGTAACTGAACAAGCCAAACGAGTACCTGTGAAAGAACCTGGACCGCAACCGACAGCAACAACATCAAGATCTTGATAAGTTAGGTTTATTTTATTCATTAGCTGTTGCATTAATATCAACAACTTTTCAGTATGCTGTTGAGGTATCAATTCATGACAGGCTACTGATCTCTTTCCATCAGATACAGCCAAAGAACATGCATCACTTGAAGTCTCTATAGCCAGTATGTTGGGCATCAACTATTTTTGATCTTATCCAGTATGAGATCAGAAACATCAACAGGAGACCCTGTTCCTGATATTTTTAGGTAATTTAAGTTTTCCCTTTGGGCTCTTTCAGAATAAAAATCTATTAATGGCAATGTCTGAGACCGATAAATCTCCAGCCTGTCTTTCACAGTCTCTGGTTTGTCGTCTTCCCTTTGAATAAGAGGTTCACCAGTAAGATCATCTATATCAGCTTCTTTTGGGGGATTAAATTCTACGTGGTAATTCCTGCCTGAACCTATGTGCACTCTCCTGCCTGACATCCGATCAATTATGACTTCATCTGGAACATTAATTTCTATTACTAAATTTATCTCAATAGAATTGTCATCTAGGGCCTTTGCCTGTGGGATGGTTCTAGGATAACCATCAAATAAAAAACCAGATTCGCAGTCTTTTTGGGCTATTCGTTCAATGACTACTCCTACTATGACTTCATCTGAAACTAAGATACCTTCATCCATCAATTTTTTAGCTTTTTTACCTAAATCTGTCCCTGCATTAATAGCGTCTCTGAGCATATTACCCGTAGAAATATGCGGTATATTAAATTCTTGGCAAAGTACTTCAGCTTGCGTTCCTTTTCCAGCTCCAGGAGGCCCCAAAAGAATAATCTTCATTTACCTTCTCCTATAACCACGGCTAAGGAATGGTCCTTGGTATCAGAGATGCTTAACTTAAAGAATTCGTAACCATTTTTATCAGCTCTCTTTTTTGCTGCTCCAAGAAGATTTAAGTAAGGTGAACCGTTGTCTTCCCTCAGAACTTCTATGCTCTTTAAGGAGACCCCTTTAGTAAAGCCAGTTCCTAACGCCTTAGAAGCTGCTTCTTTGCAAGCAAAATTATTGCTAATAAAAGAAATCTTTTTATGTAAAGAAGCTTTACTTTGATACTCCTCTTTTTCTTTTTCCGTTAACACCCTTTCTATAAATTTATCGCCGAACTTAGATAAAGCATTCTTAATTCTTCTTTTTTCTACTAAATCTGTTCCAACTCCTTTAATCATACTTAACTTCCTTGAACGGATAGGTACTCCCTTATCTTTATAGATTTATTACCAAGATGGAAGTCTATAGCTTCTCTCATAATTTGTTTAGATGCCAAAAGAGCACCCGGGTTAGTCAAGTCACCTTTTGAGAAATTAA